>JAJQFY010000034.1:0-10220 GCA_021200935.1 Oscillospiraceae bacterium | reverse complement strand
GGGGGGACAGCCGGTTTATGAATACGGCGCGCTGAAAATAAACCCTGACACGCGGGAAGCGTGGGTGGATGGCCGTCTGGTAGAGCTGACCTTCAAGGAGTTTGAGCTGCTGAAATTCTTTATGGAACACCCGGACAAGAGCCTGCCCCGAAAGCTGCTGCTGGACAGGGTCTGGGGGGCCGACTATGTGGGGGAGACCCGCACCCTGGATATCCACATCGGCACCCTCCGCCAGAAGATAGGGGATTCCCCGGAAAACAGCCGGCATATAAAGACCGTCCGGGGCATTGGCTACCGCTTCGTGGGGCAGGGCCAATGAAGCGGGCGCTGATCCGGGCCTTTGTGCTGACCCTGGTCATTGGCCTTGCCATCAGCGGCGTGGTCAGCACCGTTGTGTTCGACCGCAAAATGACGAAGGAGAAGGAGCAGGCCCTGACCGGCCTTGCCATGACCCTGGCCGAGCTGTACGACCCGGCGGCTGACGCGGACGACCAGGCCGATTTATTCGCTCTCCACAGCGGAGCGCGGGTAACGATTCTGTCCGCCGACGGTACGGTTATCGGCGACTCGCAGGCGGACTGGACGACGATGGAAAACCACGGGAGCCGGGAGGAGATCGTGGCCGCCTCCAAGGGGGAGGAGGCCGTGGCTATCCGCATCAGCGCCACCATTGGCTCCAAGCTGATGTACGCCGCCATTCAGACCGAGAGCGGGGACTATATCCGCCTGGCCCAAACCTACGGAGGGCTGGGGGCAAATCTGCTGTCTATTCTGCCTGGCATTCTCCTGGCGGCTATGCTGGCTCTGCTGGTTTCCGGCATTTTGGCGGGGCGCATCGTCTCGAACATCACCGGCCCTCTGGCCGCCATGAACGACAGCATGGACGGGGTGAAGGACGGCACGGCTATGCTGGAGGCGGACAGCTATCCCTATGAGGAGCTGCAGGACATGGCGAAGAAAATCAACATCATTGCCGCGGATGTCAGCGCCTCGATTCACCGATTACAAGCGGAAAAGGATAGAACCGATTTTCTTCTGGACAACATGGGGGAGGGAGTCCTCCTGCTGGACAAGAACCGGCGCGTTCTGCTGATAAACGGCAGCGCCTGCGCCATTTTCGGCTGCGGCAAGCGGCAGGTGCAGGGGGGATATCTGCTGGAGGTAACACGCCTTCCCGCCGTGCTGGAGGCGGTGGAGGAGACCCGCAGTCAGGGCCACTGCCAGCAGACGGAAATAGAACGGGCCGGGCGGGTCTATCAGGTGCGGTGTACGCCAGTGCGGGAGCAGCCCGGCTGGGAGCAGGGCTTAATCCTGACTATGACGGATGTGACCGAGGCCAACCGCTCCGCCCAAATGCGGCAGGAGTTCTTCTCCAACGCCAGCCACGAGCTGAAAACCCCCATCACCTCCATCAAGGGCAGCGCGGAGCTTCTGTGTTCCGACCTTCCCATGGATGAGGCCACCCGCCGGGAGCTGCTGGACGGCATTGGCCGGGAGACCGACCGCATGAACACCCTGATAGGGGACATCATCATGCTCTCCCGCATTGAGAGCAGTCAGGCGGAGGAGGAGCTGGAGGACATAGATTTCTCCCAAATTGTGTCTGTCTGTGTCAGCGAGGCCGCCCCCCCTGGCCCGACGGAATCAGGTGGCAATCAACACGGATATGAAGCCTGCCGTTCTGTCCGCCAGCCGGGCCTTTCTCTATCAGCTTGCAGATAATCTTCTCTCCAACGCGGTGAAATACAACTGTGCCGGGGGTCAGGTGGACATATATCTCCGCCGGACAGGGGAGCGGGTCATATTCTCTGTCCGCAACGACGGCGAGCCTATCCCCCCGGAGAGTCAAAGCCGGGTGTTTGAGCGCTTTTACCGGGTGGACAAGGGCCGCAGCCGCGCCGTAGGCGGCACGGGCCTGGGCCTTTCTATCGTGAAGCACACCGTAGACGCCATGGGCGGCACAGTCACCCTGACCAGCACCCGCGAGGAGGGTACCCAATTTGTGGTGGAGCTGCCCGTCAAGCCGCCCATGCGGGAATGAGACGGCACGGATACGAATTGTTCACAGGTCAGGGGCGTCTGCCGATACAGGCATGAACGTGACCGCCGGGTCGTAAAAAAATCCAGAGGTACAACCGGAAGCCGTATCCTCTGGATTTTGCTTGTATTTTACAGGTTATGCACCACGGAATACGCGCCGCGGTTGCAGGTGTGGAGGTTTCCGACGCGCTGGCAGTCGCCGATCATGTAGGTATCCGCCGTCACGCCGAACATGGCCATGGCCTCGTCCCGGTGGGAGGCCATGCCGCCCAGGGCCACCACGCTGTCGCATTCCAGCTTGTGAACCGTCCCGTCCGCCGTGCGGCAGGAAACATAGCCGTCGCCGATCTCCTCCGTGGTCGCGCCGGTCACATAGGAGATGTTGTCCATGGTCTGATAATACTCGTCGATGGTCTCCCGGTAGTGGATGGGGGTGGCGTCCTCCGCCAGGGTGTCCGCACGGGTGAGAATCGTCACCTGATGGCCGTTTTCGGCCAGATACAGGCCCGCCTCCGTGCCGGATTCGGAGCCGCCGACCACCACACAGCGCTTGCCCAGCTTCGCCTCGTTGCCGAACACGGTGAAGATGTTCCAGGCCGTCTCCGCGCCGGGGATGGGCGGGGTTTTCGGCTCCGCGCCCAGGGCCAGGATGACCGCGTCATAGCCCCCGGCCTCCAGGGCGGCCTTGTCCGCCTTGGTGTTCATCTTTACCTCCACGCCGGAGGCGGCGATCTCCTCCTTGAGCCACTCCCGGTAATTTACCAGCGGCCACTTGAAGGTGGGGGCGTCCATGAGATTGAGCTGCCCGCCCAGCCGGTCGGACTGCTCGAACAGGATCACGTCGTAGCCCCGCTCCTCGGCCATCAGCGCCGCCCGCATACCGGCGGGGCCGCCGCCCACAACCGCCACCTTGCGCTTGCCGGAGGCGGGCTTTGTCAGCTTCTGGATGCGGTGATTGATGCCCATTTCCGGGTTCACGGAGCAGTAGCTCAGCCAGTTGCCCTTCAGGCTGGGAACATGGCACTTGTTGCAGCGGATGCAGGGGGTCACGTCCTGGCCCTGGCCCGCCTTCAGCTTGTCATAGAAATCGAAGTCGGAGATGAACATTCTGGCCCCAGCGATCAGGTCGGCCTTGCCCTCGGCCAGAATGGCCTCCATGTCGTCCAGATTCTGGAAGCCGCCGATGGGCGCGCACAAAATGCTTGTCCCGCTGGCCTTCACCGCCGCGCAGTCCGCCAGGGCGGGATAGATGTGTGCCTTGGAGTTGTAGCCCGTGGGGTGGTTCAGGTTGGCGGTGGCGGCCCGGAACTGGAAGATATCCACGAGACCCTCCGCCAGCTTCGCCAGGGCGATGGTGTCCTCGATAGTGGTGCCGTCCGGCTCGCTGCCGGTGAGCTGCACCTCGATGGGGAAGTCCCTGCCGCACAGCTCCTTAATGCGGGCGCACAGCTCCAGCAGGAACCGGGCGCGGTTTTCCAGGCAGCCGCCGTACTCGTCCGTCCGGCGGTTGGTCTTGGGGGAGAGGAACTGGGCGAACAGGGTGGCCCGGTAGGCGAAGTGGAGCGTCACCATGTCGAAGCCCAAATCCTTGTATCTCTTGGCCCGCTGAGCCTGGGTCTCGATGACATCGTGAATCTGCTCCGCGCTCATCTGCTTTGCAGGCCCGCCATGACGCACCATGGCGGCCATGCCGTAGTTGTCGTACCTATGCTCGCCGAACTTTGCCATGAAGAAGTTGGAGGTGTCCACCGCCGGTTCGTCGTTTACGTCATAGTTGGGGTCGGGGGTGTAGTAGAAGGGCATCAGGGCCAGGGAAATATAGGAATTATAATAGTGTACCTGGTCGGCCAGTTGGCAGATGTAGTTCTCCACGCTGGGGTCGCTGTCCATGTGGAACATGGGAAAGCGCTTGCCGTCCTCGTTGGGGCTTTCCCGCTGGGCCAGGTTATTGTAGTCCGCGAAGGTGACGACAGCCGCGCCGTTTCGCGCCACGTTCACCACATGGTTGATGACCGGCTCCGCCGGGAAATCCTCAGACCCCTGCAAAAAGTGGGGCAGCGCGTTGCCGGAAATGAGCCGGTTTTTGAACGTCAGCCCGCCCACCTTCACCGGGGAGAGCAGATGAGAATATTTTATTGACATTACATTTAACCTCCTGAAAAGTCGCGCAGAAATTTTGACACTCTTATTGTAAAACAATTCACGATAAATGAACAGAAAATAAATCGAAGGCACTCATGCAAAATTTGAAGGGAATACTTGCGCGGAGCCGGGGAGAGGTGATAAGATAACAGGAAAACGACGCGGCGATTATGGCTGACGCTGTTCGCCGCAGAAGGGAGAGGGACAATGACCACAACGCAGCTTCAATACTTTTTGGCGGCGGCGCGGACGCTCAGCTTCACCGCGGCGGCGGAGGAGCTGTATACCACGCAGCCTACCCTGAGCCGCCAGGTGGCGCTGCTGGAGGAGGAGCTGGGGGTCAGGCTGTTCCGGCGGGACAACAACATTTTGAACCTGACGGACGTGGGCCGGGCCTTCTACCGGCGGGCGGAGCGGCTGTACGAGGATTATCAGTCCATGGTGGAGGAGGCGCGGGACCTGGCCTCCGGCGTGAAGGGAAAGCTCCGCATTGGCCTCCTGGAGGATCAGAACCCGGACCCGAAGCTGTCCCAGGCCATTCACAGCCTGGTGCTGAAAAAGCCAAACGCGGCAGTAGATATTCTCCGCTGCGGCTATATGGAGATGATAGACCACCTGTCCCAGGGGCATTATGACGTCTGCCAGACCACGGTGTACCCCGGGATGCCGGAGGGGGAGTTTCAGATTCATCCCCTGTCCACCACCAGCACCTACCTGGCTGTCCGCCGGGACTGTGTGCAGGTGGAGGGCGGCTCCCTTCCGGCGGAGGACGTGGCCCGCGTATTGGGGGATATGCCCCTGGTGGTGGCGGATCGTTCCACCTATCCCGATTTTGTCCGTGGCTTTCTCCCGGCGGTGACACTGGGAAATGTCCGCACCGTCAGCGCCACTTCCTCTATCCCCCTGTATGTGGCCACAGGGCTGGCTGCCGCCTGCGTCAACGGCGGCAATATATTAAGCAGTCAGCCCGGCGTTCAGATGATAGAGATTACCGGGGTTCCCCCTGTCACCCAGGGTCTTATCTGGCGGCGGACAAACGCAAACCCCCTCCGGGCTGCCCTGCTGGCGGAGCTGGAAGGGGGAGACTAAGAACCTGTATTCCCAGGTTCTTAGCGGCAAAAAAAGCAACCTCCCAGCGCTGACAACGTGGTTCCATCGTCAGCGCTGGGAGGAGTTATATTTGGAGTATATTATAGATAATTACAGCAATTCAGCGCATTAATATTCCAGCACCAGCCGGGTCTCCACAGGCTGAGGCTCCGGGGCCTTTTCCTTGCCGCAGATGCGCTTCCACAGCAGACCAAGCACACCGCCGCCGGCGGCTATCATCAGCACTACCCGCAGGATGGACCAGCCAGCCCAGGCATAGGACAGGATGGCGTTGGTCGTGGTAAGCGCCACAGCGCCCATGACCAGCCACTTGAAGTTTTTCTTTTTGAACAGGTCGCGGATTTTTTTATCTGGGAAGAGCAGCTTATACACCCCGCAGAACACGCCCACCAGAACGGCGGCCTGAAGGATGAAGCCCAGTATCTGAGACCAGAAGGGAGCCAGCGCCGTACCCACAGCCGTCCCAACGGCCACGGGGATTGCGCCGATCGCCCACAGGGGCAGCAGAATTGCGCTCTTCACCACCACGGGCAGACGGATGAACCAGGCCCGCACAGCGTCGGCCCTGGACAGCTCGCCCATTTTCGTATAGGTGATGTCGTAGTCCCGCTCCTGGGAGGTCTGGGCATATTGGGTGTGACTGGCCAGATAATCTGCGCTGTGAACCAGTTCCTCCGCGTCAAAGGAGACGTTGACCACCGCGCTGACGGCAATGACCGATGCGGCTGCCGCCGCAGCTACCCGCCGCTTGATCTTCTTGTTCATAGAATTGCTCCTCCTCGCTGAAAATGGGTCTGGAGTCTGTAACCGGCTGTTTTTACATCAGCCATTATAACACATCTTTTTTGACAAGGGAACAACAAATTGTCAAATTTTTAAAATTTTTTATAAAAATCCGGCGACTTATGGGCTTAATGGCTCATGTTGGCCCAGCTTTTCCTCCAGCAGCGCCCGGACATGGGCGCCGATGTCCTTGGTGGACAGGGCGGCCACGGTGGAGGCGTCCATGACCTCCAGCAGGGTCAGGGTCACGTCCGTGTGGTGCAGGGGGAAGTTTTCATGGATATGATTTGTTCCCTCTGTAGCGGCCACCAGAATGGGAACCTTGGCCCGCTTGGCGATTTTGAACACCGCGTCGTGGAAGGGGAGAAGGACGCCGTCCTTGCTGCGGGTACCCTCCGGGTATATGCCCATGGTCACTACGTCCTGCGTCAGCAGGTCGGAGGCCCCGTGTATGGTCTCCAGGGCGCGGCGGGGATTTTCCCGGTCGATGGGCAGAAAGTTCATCATGTGGATCATGCCGCCCGCCAGGGGAATCCGCAGGTTTTCCGGCTTGGTAACGAAGGCCAGATCCAGCTTCCGCAGAAGCCACAGGGTGACGATGGGGTCGTAGTTGGATATGTGGTTGGATACCAGCAAAAACCGGCCCTCCGGCATTTTGTCCCAGCCCTCCCCGTGGATGCGAAGCCGCCCGAGGCGGCAGAGATAGCCCACGATGGAAAGCCCCACCCGGCGGAAAAAGGGGTGGTTTTCCGGCACCGGCTTTGATTTGTCCACCGTCAGGGACAGAAGGAACACGGCGGCGATATACAAAACAAACAGGCCCAGAGGCCAGAGGATGAAAAACCCAGCCAGCGCCGCCGCCCACTGCCAGCCTGTCGGCTGCACGGCTCTGGCGCATAAAATGGCCGGGATCACCGCCAGAATGTAAAAGGGCCAGAACACCCGGTTCAGCTTGTCCTCCCGCCTTGCCATGTCAGCCCTCGCTCCCTTCTACGGCGAACAGGGCTGCGCCCAGCGCGCCGCACAGGTCGGGGTCTTTGGCGATATAAAGCCCCGCGCCAAGCCGCTCCTCCAACTGGCCCACCACGCCCTTGTTCCGGGCCACGCCGCCGGTCATCATGTAAGGGGCCGCGCCCCCCGCCCGGCTGACCATGGAGGCGGTCTTGCTGGCAATGGCCTTGTTCAGGCCGTGGATAATATCGCTGTCGGTGTGGTTATCCGCGATCAGGGAAATAACCTCTGACTCCGCGAACACCGTACACATGCTGGATATGGTCAAATCCTTTTTCCAGGTCAGGCCCTGGCGGCTCATCTGATCCATGTCCAGCTCCAGGGTGCGGGCCATCATCTCCAGAAACCGGCCTGTTCCGGCGGCGCATTTGTCGTTCATAACGAAGTTTTTCACCGCCCCGTTTTCGTCCAGGCAGATGACCTTGCTGTCCTGGCCGCCGATATCCACCACCGTCCGCACCTGGGGATAGAGGAAGTGCGCGCCCTTGGCGTGGCAGGTGATTTCCGTCATGGTGCCGGTGGCGAAGGGGATATTGCTCCGGCCATAGCCCGTGGCGATGATGGCATCCAGGGCCTCCGGCTCAATGCCAAGCTGGGCGCATACGGCGTCCAGGGCGGCCTTGGCCCCGTTTTGGGCCTTGGCCCCTGTGCGGACGATGGCCGAGGCCACCATTTTTCCGCTTTTGTCCAGCACCACCATGTTGGTGGTGGTAGAGCCGCTGTCGATACCGGCGAAAAGGCCGTTTTCTGTGCGCTTCACTGTGATGCCTCCCTTTACCGCCTCCAAGCCCAGGCTTTCCGCGAAGGCTTCCAGCCGGGTGGATAGCTGTCCCGCAGGCTGGGGGGTATAGTCTGATTCTATTTTTAAAATGGGTACCGCCGTCTGCTTTTTCAGCGCCGCGTAGTCAAAGCCATAGTAGTCGCAGAATTTCACGGTGTTGTAAATAATGCCCTTCAAATGGGGATGCTCCGTCAGCGCCCGGCGGGCGGTCACGTCGTTCATCCGCATACAGGGGGTCATCCGCAGCAGCGCCCCGGCGTACCAGTCCATCAGCTCGTCGAAATCCCAATGATCCGCCTCCGGCGGCGGGGCCTCCAGGTTTCGGTTGCCGCTGCACATCAGATTGACCACCGGCAGGGGGAGCTGGTCTTGCAGAAGCGCCAAAAGCGGCGGGCTGACCCGCGCCCCCAGCACGGCGAGAAAGGGTTCCTCCGGCAGAGGCTCCTGCGGCTCCCGGCAGGCGGCGAGAAAGGCGTCCCTGGAAAATTCCGTTCCCCGGAACGCGCCGTATTCCGCCGCGAAGGCGGTCAGGGCGCTTTTAAACCGGGCGCGGGCGCACTCGCTCTCCTCATGGGGCAGGTCTAAAAGGTATAAAAACCGCTGCTTTTCCCGCGTTTCCAGCACGTCATGCACCCGGCGGATGGCGTCGCAGCAGTCGGTCAGCACCAGCTCCTCCGCCGAGGAGCCAAGCTCCAGCAGGGCCTTGGCGTGGCTGCACAAATTGGCGTGCGTCCAGGCCTCGGCAAGCTGAAAGTCCGGGGCCTCCTCGTCGAACAGCACGCCCTGGCCCCCATAGGCGCGAAACAGCTCTATGGGTGTGTATTTACAGGTATATCCAGTCATTTTCCGCCCTCCAACTGCTCCAAAAAGGCGTTCACCCGCGTGACCATCTGGCCGTCCGCCACGTTCCGGGCGTCGCAGCCGTCCCCGTCCAGCACCAGGGTGGGAAGGCCCTCCGCCTCAAACATCTGCTTGCCGAGCTGGGCCAGGCCCATGGTCTGCTTGCAGCCCCAGTGGCAGAAGAAAATGACCCCGTCCGCTTTGGCCTGCTTGGCCCGGAGAAGGGCGTTTTCCAGGCGGCGCTGGCCTGGGCCGTTGTTGGCGCAGTATACCAGGCGGCGGGCCATGCTCTCGTAGGGCTGCTCCGGGTCGGGAAGAGGCGGGCAGTCCGCCCCCAGGTCGGAGCCTACCAGCTCGCAGTGGCCGCTTTCCAAAATATCCTTCATGGAGTCCTGCCAGTTGGGGGGGGCGTGAATCCAGAATATCCGCTTTTTGCTCTCATCCTTGGGAACACCGGCGGCGGCCAGGTCGCGGATGTATTTTTCCCCCTCCGGGCGGCCCAGCATGATATGTACGGTGATAAGAGAACACATCTCCCCCGTCAGGGTGGAGCTTAACGTCACCTCGCCCCGCCGGGCCAGAAAGTCCTGGTATACCTCCATCGTCCGCCGGGAGCAGGCCACGGCGTCCCGCAGGGCCTCCGGCTTCAGCCGCCTGCCGCTCATGTCCTCAAGCTGCCCTGTCAGCGCCCGGAGCTGATCCGCCACGTAGGCCACGGATTCCTCGCTCACCAGGCTCGGCACGTCTATCACCGTCTGAGGGATGTGATAAAATTCCGCCAGACGGCGGAAGGAGAGCTGGTTTGCGTCGCAGGCCAGGGTGGTGTTTGCGATCATCAGCGGCTTTGGCATGACGCCGGTCTCCGCCGCGCCGATCATGGTCTTGTGATAGGAGCAGAAGGTCTCCGGCACGTCCGCCGCCTCCGCCGCCTCCCCGAACACCCGCTGGCAGGCGGTGTTCGCGAGATACACAGAAATGCCCTCCGGGAACATGGGCTGCAAACCCATAGCGTGAAGCTGCTCGCAGGGCATGAATATATTTACCATAACCGCCTGCTCCGGGCGGCGGAAGGAATCCACAATCGTCCCGGCCACTGCGGCGTTCATACGGTTTCGGGCCGCGATGGCGTCCGTCCCCTTGTCCCGCCCCTTGTTGAAACGAACCCAGGAATAGGCCGCCATCAGCAGCCGCCGGGCGCTGGCCGGATTTTTCACCGTCTGCTTTTCGATGATCGAGCCGATGGTCTCGATGTATTTTTCCACATTACGCCTCCGTCTTTGTGTAGTATAAAATAGCAAAAATAATAAATTATTTTATGTATTGTACCACAGTCAGGCGGTTCGCGCAACGGTTACATATTATACGCTTTTGGGCAGGGTGACGGAAAAAACGGTTTTGCCGCCGCCGCTGGACACTTCGATGCGGCCCTGGTGCAGGTCGGTGACGCGTTTGGCCACCGCGAGACCCACCCCGGTTCCCTCCCCGGAATGGGAGGTGTCCCCCTGGTAGAATT
>JAJQFY010000126.1 GCA_021200935.1 Oscillospiraceae bacterium | reverse complement strand
GATTTTGGGTGGACAGGCCCTGGAAGGCTTTGGGGGCGTAGCCCTGGGCCTGGATGGTCAGGTCGTAGGCGCCTTCCGGGAGGTTGTGGAACCAGAAGTCCCCGAAATCGTCGGTCAGGGTGACGCGGCCATCGGACAGGGTACATTCCGCGCCGATGATAACCTCCTTCTCCACCGGGTCATAGACCAGGCCGCCGATAAACCGTCCGGGCCGGTTTTTGTACACCACCCGCTCCCCGTTTACCGGCTCGGCATCCACAATACGCAGGGCGTCCGTGGGGCAAGCCTCCACGCAGCGGGGCTGGGTATAGCCCCCGTCCAGCAAATGGGCGCAGCCGGTGCATTTCTGGGCGATATGCTTCTGCTCGTTAAAATACACCATCCCGTAGGGGCAGGCGGTGACGCAGGCCCGGCAGCCGGTGCATTTCGCCGGGTCAATCAGCACGAAGCCCTCCGCCTCCCGCCGGTATATGGCCCCGGCGGGGCAGGCGTTCATGCAGGCCGCGTTCTCGCAGTGGCGGCAGAGCTGGGATTCGTAATGTATCTTCACCTTGGGGATGGTGCCGTGGACATGGTCCTCCACCCGGCACCAGAACTGCCCTGTCAGGGGCTGGGCCGCCGCGTAGGGCAGCCAGTCGTTTTCCGCGTGTTCGTCCTTGCAGGCGAGCTGGCAGTTATAGCACCCGGAACACCGGGCAATGTCCACCACAAATATCTTGCTCATACTCACTCCGTCCTTTGGGGCTTACGCCTCCGCTGGGTCTATCATCCACCCGGCCAGGCACACGCCCGCGTCCGGGTCTATTTTCCGGGCAAAGGCATCGGGGTAATCCCGCCGCCAGGCGGCCCACTCCTCGTCCGTCACCTTTTCAATCTCCACCAGGAAGCCGGAAACGGCCATGCCGGTGGCGTTTTTGCTGGTGGTATTCTCCGGGGTGATGGTGTTGATGGCCCCGCCCCGGTCAAGCCAGCCGGGAATAATGGGGTCAAGCCGCGCCCCGTGGTCTACGGAGCAAGCCCCGGGGATGAGACGCTCCGTCACATAGGCCCCGCAGAGGACGATGCCCCGCTCGTTGAACACCTTCACCACGTCCCCGTGCTTGATGCCCCGCTTTTCCGCCTCCGACGGGTGAAGCCAGACCGGCTCGTACTGATAGCCGTCGAAGCCCCGCACCTTCATGGTGGGAACCTCCCGGTTCCAGACAATATCGTCGCACTGGGCGTGCATACGCCAGCGCCCATGGTTCGACATACACAGCAGTGGATAACGCTGCGCTCTGGCCGAGCTGACCCGCTCGTCGTGGAACACCCCGGACTCCACCCAATGGGGTACCGGGGGGCGCTCCTGGTCGTCCGGGAGCTTTTCCTCCAGCAGGGTGGCGCTGTATTCCAGCTTGCCGGTGGGGGTGGTCAGGGGGTTGTTGTCCGGGTCTTCATAGAATTTCAGAAGCCCGGCGGGGATGGCGTCCAGCTCCTCCTGGGTCTTGCAGGGGACAACAAAAATCTTCCGCTGCTGGAACTCCTCCCAGCTCATATAATCCTCGCAGCCAGTGGCCTTATAGAAAAAGCGCACCCTGTCCTCATCAGACATATTGTCCGTATAGGCGTCGTAATACTCCGGCCCCAGCTTTTCCGCCACGCGGGCGCACACGTCGAAGTCCGAAACGCTCTCCCCTCTCGGCTCGATGCACTTATGCTCCAGATAGATGGAGGTAAAGTTGCCGGAGGACATATCGTTTCCAATATCTTCCAGCTCATGCTTGGTACACACAGGGAAGATGATGTCCGCGAAGTAGCAGTCGTTTTCCAGCCAGGGATGCTGGGCCACAATGGTCTCGATAGAGGGGTGGCGGAAGGCGTCCGCCGACTTGTTCCCGTCGTTCCAGCACGTCACCTGGCAGGGGGCGTCCGTCCAGATCATGTGGATCTGGCTCAGGCCGGGCCGGGGATACTGCATTTCCTCAAACTGGTACTGCTGGGTGGGCTGGCGGAAGTTATTTTTATCCGGCTGCTGGCTGGAGGAGAAGCATTGCAGCCCCCGCCACTC
The DNA here is from genome assembly GCA_021200935.1 of Oscillospiraceae bacterium. Classification (GTDB taxonomy): domain Bacteria; phylum Bacillota; class Clostridia; order Oscillospirales; family Oscillospiraceae; genus CAJOIG01. The sequence goes on along the minus strand of JAJQFY010000126.1, from coordinate 3,536 downwards.
CGCGTGGCCCTTCAGGATGGCCTCGTGGATCAGCACCCGGGGTATAAACTGCTTCGGGGCGGGGAGCTGGGTGAACAGCTTCACAAGCTCCGGCGCCCGCTTTTTCTGCTCCTCCGTGAGGCAGAAGCGGTTCATGTTGATTTTCGGGTCAACGTCCCCGTCCACAGGGCGGAGGGGGTCAGCGATCTGGGTTATCTTGGGGACGAATTTCCCCTGGAACGGGACGGGATAATCCCGGTTCCACAGGCTCCACTCCAGCACCTTTGCCTGGTGAACGCCGGGCCGTCCCAGGCCCTGCATTCCCAGAAGCATGACCTCCAGGCGGGCAGGCTCCGTGGCGTAGGGGCCGCGTATCATGGGGCCGCCGTTGCCGTGGAGGACGGACGCCGTCTCCTTGGCCCACTTCCGGGCCAGGGCCTTAATCGTCCACTCCTTCACCCCGCATTTTTCCGAGGCCCAGGCGGGGGTCTTCGGCTCCCCGTCCTCCCGGCCCAGGACGTAATCCTCAAACTTATCGAAGCCATAGGAGTGGCTGGCGATATAGTCCTTGTCGTACAAGTCCTCTGTCAGCCAGACGTAGGCAATGGCAAGCTGAAGGGCCGCGTCCGTATTGGGGAGAATGGGAATCCATTTGTCCGCGTGGACAGCCGCGCCGTAGTTCAGGTCGGGGCAGATATAGATCTGGCTCAGGCCCAGGTCGCTCAGCCAATAGCACAGGCGGCTGGGCATATGACTGACCACGCCAAGAGGGGTCGTCTCCGGGTCACAGCCCCAGAACAGCAGCATGGTGGAGTGCTTCGCGATATCCGGGAACAGGTTCGACTGAGGGGCCATCTCCCCCACCGGCTCGCAGCCCCAGACGTATTTCGCACCCCAAAACCAGCCCTCCCAGGAGTCCGGGTTCCGCATTTGCAGGGTATAGCCCCCCATCAGGGACAGCAGCCGGTTCGGACAGCCGTGGGCCGGGGAGACATTTTTCCCCTCCCCGTGCATATCCGCCTCGCACAGCACGGCCTCCGGGCCGTAGGTCTCCTTCATCCGCTTCAGCTCGTCGGCCACGATTTGGGCGGCCTCGTCCCAGCTAATGCGGACGAACTTGGACTTCCCCCGGTTCTCTGGGTGGCGCTCCCCATGGGGATCCCAGTCCACCCGCTTCATGGGGTATAAAATGCGGTTCGGGGAGTACACCCGGCTCTTATAGCCCAGCCCAAAGGGTGTAATCGTCACCCTGTCCGGGGCCTGGAACGTGGAGCCTCTGGCCTCCATCTTCCAGGGATTGCAATACTTGTCCGTGTACTCCTTGTCATAAAAATACGGACGTATGCGGGTTATCCGCCCGTCGTTTGAATCCACCAGGCAAGGCGCGCCGCTCTCCGGCCCCATCAGGGAGAAGCTGATAATATTTTGTTTGTCAGGTTTCGTATTCATGGTTCAAATTATATCAAATTGTATTTCCTTTTTCAACTGGTTATGCTATGATTATCTTACCAATTTTCCCGCCTATTCCAAAAAAAGAGGAAGCGGCGCGTTCTTGACAGCTACGATAAAATCGTATATCTTATTTGCATGCCCCAAAAACGTGCAGGACGACCTTTCGCCGGAGCAGAGGAAGGCAATCCGGCAGATGGTTGAATTGATTCGGAAGGGATGATAATAATGGCTGAATTGCGTTTTGAATCCACTTTGTCCCCAGACGAGATTGACAAGAATTTTGAGGGTGTTGATGTTTTCTCCGGCATTATGGACGGACTGCAGGAGGCGCTTGCCTACAAGGAAGGGCGCGCCTCCGCCGAAACCCTTGCCAGGAAGCGCTCTCTGCCTGTCATTTGCGTTGCCGAGGTGCGCTCCTCTCTTTCCATGACGCAGCGGGAATTTGCCAATGTCCTTGGGGTTTCCTGCCGCACGGTTGAGGCATGGGAAAGCGGCAAATCAACCCCCACCCCAACCGCCAGGAAGCTGATGTATCTAATCCGGGAAGACAACACCCTGGTCGAGAAGCTCCTTGTGAACGGGTAACGCGTCCGCACAGACCGACTGGCATCAGACCAGCCGGTCTTTCTCTTTATGCCGGTATGGCAGAGGGAGAATTATTGTATTTCCTTTTTCAACTGGTTATGCTATGATTACCTTACCAATTTTCCCGCCTATTCCAGAAAAAGAGGTATTCCTATGCGTGTTATTATCAGCTTCATCATGGCGTTTTTGATGGCCTTGAATCTCACCGGCTATGGCTCGTTCCTCAAATATGGGGATACCGCCGTGCTGTCGGAAAGCGTTGTGGAGACCGCCGCCGTTTCGGAGGACAGCGGCGCTGAGGATTTTGAGGACGTTGAGGACGAAGAAATTTCCCTCCCGGAGGGGACGGCCTATGAGGACATGACCTATGCCCGCTTTGACCCGGCGGATTTCTACGAGGATATCGCCCAAATGACCGCCCTGGGGGATGCGGGGGACAGCGACGGCGTGCTGGCCCTGTATGACAGCGTCTACACCGCCTATCTCACGGCGGACACCATGGGGATGCTGGCCTATATCCAGTACTGCGCCGACGTGACGGACGAATACTGGTCGGCGGAGAGCGTATACTGCGACACCCTGCTGGCGGAGATAGGGGACGCCCTGTGCGTGGCCGGACGGCAGCTTCTGGAAGGCCCCTGCGGAGATGCCTTTGCCGCCTATGTAGGGGACAGCGCCGCCGCCATGTTCGCCGCCTATGAGGAGATGACCGACCGGGAGGCGGAGCTTTACGCCCAGGAGTCAGAGCTGATTAACCAGTATTACGAGCTGATAAACCAAGAGTCGGACATCACCTATTCCTATCTGGGGGAGACATGGACACGGGACAAACTGGACGGCTACCGGGGCGACAGCCTGTACTACATGGACTACCAGGGGTATTTAGAGGTCTATTACGGCCTGATGAAGGCCATGAATGACCTGGTCGGCCCCCTGTATGTGGAGCTGGTGCAGAACCGGGCGGAGCAGGCGGAGCTGGCCGGGTATGACAGCTATACCGATTATATCTATGAGCTGGGCTATGGCCGGGATTATTCCGCCCAGGACGCCCAGGCCCTCTGCGACGCGGTAAAGCCTGTGGCCCGGGAGTTTTACGATATATACCGGGGGCTGTACTACTCCGACCTGTGGTATGAGTACGACAGCGTCACCCCCGTGATGGACACCGAGGCGCTGCTGGATGTGATGGCCCAATATATGGGGCAGATTGATGACTCCCTGGTGCAGGCCCTGGACTATATGACGACCTATGGTCTGTACGACACGGGAACCGAGGCGAACCGGGTCTCCGGGGCCTATACAACCACCATCAGCCTGTACAGCAGCCCCTTCATCTTCGCCACCCTGGCCGGGGACTGCTACGACCTGGGAACCATGACCCACGAGTTCGGCCACTTCGCGGACGCCTGGCTGAACCAGGACTACGACTATCTGGCGGACATTGGCAGCTACGACCTGTTTGAGATACACTCCAACGGCCTGGAGGTGCTGTTCACCGCCTTTTACGACGAGATCTACAC
>JAJQFY010000072.1 GCA_021200935.1 Oscillospiraceae bacterium | reverse complement strand
GCGCTGACCCCCGCCTTTTCCAGTGTGGACACCTGAGCCTTCATCAGTGAGATCAGGGGCGAGACCACCAGTGTCACCCCCTCCGCAGCCAGGGCCGGAACCTGATAGCACAGGCTCTTGCCCCCGCCGGTGGGCATGACGCCCATAACGTCCCGCCCGGACAAAATCCCGTCTATCAGCGCCTCCTGTCCGGGGCGGAAGGCGGAGTATCCAAAATATTCCTGTAAAACGGCATATTTATCCATGCCACACCTCTGTCTGCATTATATTTCATTCAATACCAAAGAACCGTCTGCCGTTTTCCATGCAGACCTGGGCCACCAGCTCCGGGGTGGTTTTCAGGGTCTGGGCCATGACCTGGGCTATCTGAGGCAGGCGGCGGGAGTCGTTGCGGCGGCCATTTGTCCGGGGCATGGGGGCCAGGTAGGGGCAGTCCGTTTCCAGCAGCATACGGTCGCTTGGCATCATGGCAAGGGTTTCCAGGGCGCGCCTAGCCCCCTGCATGGTGATGGAGCCGTTAAAGCCCAGGTACCAGCCCCAGGACAAAATCTCCTTCGCCATTTCCGCGCTGCCGGAATAGCAGTGAAACTCCCCCCGCACGTTGGGGTGGCGGCGCAGAATGTCCATGCAGTCCCCGTGGGCCTCCCGGTCATGGATGATGACGGGCAAGTCCAGCTCCTCCGCCAGGCAGAGCTGCTTTTCCAGCACCTCATGCTGCAAGTCCTTCCAGTCCAGGTCATAGTGGTAATCCAGGCCAATCTCCCCAATAGCGACCACCTTGGGATCCTCCGCCCAGCGGCGGAGCCTGTCCGCGCTGGCGTCGTCCCAGGTTTTCACGTCATGGGGGTGCCAGCCCACCGCCGCGTAGATAAAATCGTATTGATGGGCCAGGTCTACGGCGGCCTGGCTGGATTTCTCGTCGCAGCCGCAGTTCACCACCAGGCTCACCCCCGCCTCCGGCAGGGCGCGCAGCACCTGGTCTCTGTCCTCGTCGAACCAAGCGTCGTCATAGTGGGCGTGGGTATCAAAATACATCGTATCCGTTTCCTCCTTATCGGTTCAGCAGCCGGGCCACCGGGGGCCGATACACCTTCATGGCCCCCTTGGGGCAAAACTCCTGGCAGCAGAAGCAGTGGATGCAGGCCCCCCGGTCAATATGGGGCAGCTTGCTTTTCATGGTGATGGCCTTGGCCGGGCATATATCGGCGCACTTGCCGCAGCCCACGCACTGGGAGGCCGTCACCTTGGGAATGGCGCTTAAACACCGCTGGATGACCTTCCCCGCCAGCTTCTTCACCGGGCCGTGGCTCTCGTTCCAGAAAAGAATGTCGCTTTTCGTCCGCACGTTATGGAAATCCCGCACCACCAGGGACTCCAAATCCCCAAAGATTTCCAAATCCTTCCAGCTTGCAGGAATCAGCCCCCGCTCATAGGCGGCCTCCAGGGTCGGCACGTCCTCCCGCTCCAGGCCGATTAAATGGGCGCAGGCCAGGTCTGCCGCGTGGGGGGATTTGGAGGCCAGCAGCAGTCCCATGGGCTTTGGGTCGCCCGCCGTGGGGCCGTTGCCGTCCATGCCGACCACCCCGTCCACAATGGACAGGGCGGGCCGGAAATACTCGTCCAGGTCGATAATCATCCGGGCAAAGTCCGCCGGGTTTGGGTATTTGTAGTGATACTCCGGCTTGACGGTTCCGGGAATCGCGCCGAACATATTTTTCGCGGCGGCGGACATCCCCATCATGCCGTGGCTTTTCAGCTTGCAGAAATCAATCAGCACGTCGCAGTTATCCAGCCAGGCGGTGTACTGAAAGGTCTTTGCCACCCGCGCCGCCGGGAAATCCGCCTGCTTCTGGGTGAAATCCATGTTCAGCGCCGCCCCGGCGGCCTCCGTCTCGTACATCCCCGTGGCCCGGTAGACGGTTTTCACATAGGCCGCCGTATACACGCCGCCGGGGCTGTCCCCAATAACCACGGAGGCCCCCCGCTCCCCGATCAGCTCCGCCAGGGCCGACAGCAGCGCCGGGTGGGTGGTGGCCCCCGCCTCCGGCTTCAGAAAGGCCACCAGATTGGCCTTGACCCCCACCCGCATACCGGGCTTTATAAAATCCAGCCCGCCAATAGGCTCCAGGGCCTCCAGCAGCCCCCGGCGGCACACCGCCCTGTCATAGCTCTCACAGCGGACGACAGACACCTGCTCCATATGTATGTACTCCCTCCCTAAATGCTGGCTTTTTGTAATTTGCAGTTATTATAGCACTGACCGGCACCCCCTGTCCACGATTGCTTTTTTCGCCGCCGTGTTATAATTGACGCGTGGAAAAATTACCTGGGGGGAGTCTATTTTGAACGGGGAACAGGAAGACAGCTTTCTCGGCTCCGAGCCAATCGGGCGGCTTCTGTTTAAGCTGGCGCTGCCCACGGTGGCGGCGCAGATTATCAATATGCTCTATAACATCGTTGACCGGGTGTACATCGGCCACATCCCGGACACAGGGGCCCTGGCCCTGACCGGGGTGGGGGTGTGTATGCCCCTGATTATGGTGGTGTCCGCCTTCGCCTGTCTGGTGGGCTACGGCGGCGCGCCCAGGGCCTCTATCGCCATGGGCCGGGGGGACAACGGCGAGGCGGAGAAAATACTGGGAAACTGCTTTTCCATGCAGGTCATCATTTCCCTGCTGCTGACCGCCGTGCTGCTGGCCCTGGGAAGGCCCATGCTCCTGGCCTTTGGAGCCAGCGAGGCCACCATTGACTACGCCGCCGCCTATATGCACATCTACGCCGCCGGAACCCTGTTTGTGGAGCTGACCCTGGGGATGAATGCCTTCATCACCGCCCAGGGCTTCGCCAAGACCGGGATGCTGTCCGTCACCATCGGGGCGGTGTGCAACATTATCCTGGACCCTGTTTTTATCTACGTCCTGGGCCTGGGGGTGCGTGGGGCGGCCCTGGCCACGGTGATTTCCCAGGGGGCCTCCTGTCTGTGGGTAATGTCCTTTCTCGTGGGAAAGCGGACGATTCTGAAAATCAAGAGGGAAAACCTCCGGCTCTGGACCGAGGTTATCCGCCCCTGCATGGCCCTGGGGCTGGCGACCTTTATCATGCAGGCCAGCGAGAGCATGATCTCCATCTGCTTCAATGCCTCCCTGCTGAAATACGGCGGGGACATGGCGGTGGGGGCCATGACCATTCTCACCAGCGTGATGCAGTTCGCCATGATGCCCCTCCAGGGCCTGGGCCACGGGGCGCAGCCCATTATGAGCTACAATTACGGCGCGGGGGACGGGGCGCGGGTGCGGGCCACCTACCGGCTGCTTTTGAAGGCAAGTCTTGTGTACGCCGTGGTTTTGTGGCTGTGCGTCATGCTGTTTCCCGGGGCCTTCGCCCGGATGTTCACCTCCGACGCGGCCCTGGTGGCCTACACAAAAACCGCCCTGCGGGTCTATCTCGCGGTAATGCTTCTTATGAGCATTCAGACCGCCTGCCAGATGGCCCTCACAGCCCTGGGCATGGCGAAGGAGTCTATTCTGGTGGCCGTCACGCGGAAATTTATCCTGCTGCTGCCCTTTATCTATCTGATGCCCTGCCTCTTCCCCGCCGGCCCGGCCATGGCGGTGTATCTGGCGGAGCCTGCGGCGGACGTGCTGGCCGTGACCTTTACCTCCCTTCTGTTCCGGGTGAAGTTCAGGAAGGTTTTAGCGCCGCTGGAAAACGCCGCCGCCCCCGCGCCGTAGGGAGCGTTTTTCTGAAAAAGCACAAATTTCACGGAAAACGGAAAAAAAGACTTGCTTTCATTGGACAGGTATGGTATACTTTTCTGGTGAATTTTAAAAGAGGTGGGTTCAAAAAATGACTCTTGCTTTGACCATATTGCAGCTTATCGCCGGTATCTTTCTGGTTGTGGTGATCCTGTTCCAGAGCGGCAAGCGTTCCGGCCTGTCCGGGGCTATCGCTGGCGGCGCGGACACCTTTATGACCAAGACCAAGGCCAAGACCTGGGACGCAAAGCTGGCAAAGATGACCAAGTGGGTCGCGGTTGCTTTCGTGCTGCTGACCCTGATTCTGAATCTAATGTAACAGAGAAAAGAGACGTCGTGAAAAGCGGCGTCTTTTTTTGTCTGCAGAGGTTGACATTCGCACAATTCCAAGGTTTATAGTGATACCACATGAATAATAAATGAGCGGTTTATCCGCCAGCGCGTTGAAGGAGACACAGTTCATCATGGAAACGAAAAATGTAGTCATCGTGGATGCCTGCCGCACCGCCGTAGGCAAGATGGGCGGCGCCTGCCGCCCCCTGTCCGCCCTGGATATGGCCTGCGCCACCATCAAGGGCAACCTGGATCGCTCCGGCATTGACCCCAGCGAAATAGACGAGGTCATTCTGGGCCACTGCCGCCAGACCTCTGACGAGCCGAATATCGCCAGAGTGGCCGCCCTCAAGGTGGGCATCCCGGAAAAGTGCGCCGCCCACACGGTTATGCGCCAGTGTGCCTCCGGCATGACCGCCGTGCAGAACGGAGCCATGAGCATTATGGCCGGCGTAAACGACGTGGTTATCGCCGGCGGCACGGAGAGCATGTCCAATGCCGTCTTTTATGTCCGCAATGCCCGCTGGGGCGTTGGCACCGGCACCACAGAGTTTGTGGACGCGCTGACCGAGGGCCAGTTCAAGAGCCAGCCGGAGGAGATTTATGGCCGGTACAACATGGGCGCTACCGCCGAGCGCGTGGCCCAGGAGCTGGGCATTACCCGCGAGGAGCAGGACGCCTTCTCCCTGGAGAGCCAGCGCCGGGCTATCGCCGCCATTGACTCTGGCCGCTTCAAGGACGAGATTGTCCCCATGACTGTCCCCCAGGGCCGGAAGAAGGATCCCATCGTTTTCGACACGGACGAGTTCCCCAACCGCACTACTAATGAGGAGAAAATGGCGAAGCTCAAGCCCGTTTTCAGCATCGACGTCCATGACGACGGCAAAATGTTCAACTCCTCCCACCTGACCGGCACTGTTACCGCCGGTTCCTCCTCCGGGCGGAACGACGGCGCCTCCTCCCTGCTGCTGATGAGCGAGGAAAAGGCCCGGGAGCTTGGCCTCAAGCCTCTCGCGAAAATCATCGGCATGGGTGCTTCCGGCTGCGACCCGCAGCAGATGGGTCTCGGCCCCGTGTACGCCGTTCCCAAGGCGCTGAAGCACGCCGGTCTTACCATGGACGACATCCAGCTCATCGAGCTGAACGAGGCATTCGCCGCCCAGAGCCTGGGCTGCATCAAGCTCCTGGGCTGGGAGGATAAAATGGATATCATCAACGTAAACGGCGGCGCTATCGCCCTGGGCCACCCCGTCGGCTCCTCCGGCAGCCGCATTATCGTCACCCTGGTGCATGAGATGAAAAAGCGCGGCCTGAAATACGGCCTCGCCACCCTCTGCATTGCGGGCGGCATGGGCCAGGCAACGGTCATCGAAATGTGCTGAAATCATCTGGGATAAAAGCCTTGCTTTTATCCCAGATGAGAAGGTTGCGGCCTGACCCGCGCACTGCACGCGCTAAGAGCCGTGCTTCGCACGGTTGCGCGTTGCACACCGCCTGCGGGCG
>JAJQFY010000050.1 GCA_021200935.1 Oscillospiraceae bacterium | reverse complement strand
GCCCAGGGACTGGATATAGGGGATCACGTCGTTTTCCTGGTAGTAGGGGTGAATCTCGTTTTGCACCAGGGCCGGGGTGATGTTCACCTGGGGGAGAAATTCCTCCAGCTCCTCCACATACCAGTTGGAAAGGCCGATGGAGCGAACCTTCCCCTCCGCCACCGCCTGTTCCAGGGCCAGATAGGCCTCCACATCCCCGTCCCCCGGGTGGTGGAGGATGATCATGTCGATATAGTCAAGACCCATCCGCTCCAGGGCCTGGTCAATGGCCTGGGCGGCATAGCCGTACTGGGTGGGATAGAGCTTGGTGATTACGAAAATCTCCTCCCGCGGCACGTCGGAATCCCGGACGGCCTGACCCACGGCGGCCTCGTTTCCATACATATAGGCGGTGTCGATCAGACGGCCCCCCGCCTCCAGCAGGGCGGCAATGGAGACGGCGCACTCCTCGTCCGTCAGGCTGTAGGTGCCAAGGCCCATGATTGGCATTTCATAGCCGCTGTTCAGCAGCACGGTCTTTGTCTCGAAATCAAATTCTCCCACGGCTCGCGCCTCCTCTTTTAATACTTCTAATATTTCCAGCCCCTCTGTCCAGGCCGTCACCTCCGCCTCCGTGGTGTCGGCGGAAAAACGCTGGCCCTCCGCCCAGGTGACGGTATCGGCGCACAGGTCATGGAGATTCTCGGCGCTGGAGCCAATGCCGCTGCTGTGGGAGGTGCAGAAGGGGATGATGGTTACGCCGGAGAAATCATAGCTCTCCAAAAAGGTGCTGATGATCCGGGGGGCCTGACCGTGCCAGATGGGGTAGCCCAGGAAAATCACGTCATACTGGGCCATATTCTCCACGCCCCCGGAAATGGCAGGCCGGGCGGAATCGTCCCCCTGCTCCAGGTCGGCCCGGCTCCCTGTGTAGTAGGCCAGATCCTCCTCCGTGTAGGGTTCCTCCGGCACGATCTCATAGAGGTCGGCATTCACAGCCTCCCCAATCCACTGGGCGATCTGCTCCGTGGTGCCGGTGCAGGAAAAATAGGCCACCAGGATATGACTGCCGGTATCGCCGGGATCGCCGCTCTCCTCAGCGGGGGCCGCCGTCCCCGCCGCCGTGGCCGATGGGGCCGCCGTGGCCGGGGTCTGGGTCTCCGCCGCCGGGGGGCTTTCCCCGGACGAGGCCGCCAGCCGTTCCTCCCCGCCGCAGGCCGTCAGCAGGGCCAGCAGGCAGGCCAGCAGAAGCGGGCCAAAATATCCTCTCATGGGTATCCCTCCTTATCTTTTATTCTGTGAATATTTTATAAGGAGACGGGGGAAATGGCAAATATTTAATTTCTATTTCTGGTTATTCTTGCAGAGAATATCTGACCGGGGTATAATGGGGTATCTACAGAAGCGGGAGGGTCTCACATGGAGCTGCGGGTTTTGCGGTATTTTCTTGAGGTGGCCAGGGAGGGGAGCATTACGGGGGCGGCCAGGGCGCTGCACATATCCCAGCCCACCCTGTCCAAGCAGCTCAAGGAGCTGGAGGGGGAGCTGGGATGTAAGCTGTTCGTCCGGGGCAATTACAACGTCCGGCTGACGGAGGAGGGGATTTTGCTCCGGCGTCGGGCGGAGGATATGCTGGACATGGCGGACAAGACCATGGAGGAATTTCGGTCTCTCAAGGACGTGACCGGCGGGGACGTGCGGATCGGCTGCGCGGAGTCCTGGCTGATCTCCTGCCTGGCCCGGGTTCTCAAGGGGCTGCGGGAGCAGTACCCGGGGCTGCGGTTCCACATTACCAGCGGGGACACCCGCGTGGTGCTGAACGACCTGGCCCAGGGGCTTTCGGACTTTGGGGTGATCGCGGAGCCGCCGGACCTGACCCGGTACAACGCCCTCCCCCTGCCGGGGGCGGACGCCTGGGGGCTTCTCATGCGCCGGGACGACCCCCTGGCGGCCAGGGATGTCATCACCCCGGCGGATTTGCAGGGCGTCCCTCTCATCAGCTCCCCCCAATCCCTCCGGGCCGACCTGCCCCGGTGGTGCGGGGAGTTCGCGGACAGGCTGAACATTGTGGGCACCGTGAACCTGTTTTATAACGGCTCCGTCCTCGTCCGGGAGGGCCTGGGCTGCCTGCTGGTCTTTGACCGCCTGGCCGACACCAGCCCGGAAACCGACCTCTGCTTCCGCCCCCTGTCCCCCAGGCTGGAGACGAAAATATACATCATCTGGAAAAAATACCAGGTCTTCACCCCCATAGCGGAGCGCCTGGCCGAACGGCTGAAGGAGACGTTTTCTGAGGGGCCTTCGGCCTGACTCCCCCTCACCCCACGTCCGTCACCGTTCCCATAAATATGGGGGTATTGCTCCCGCAGTCTATGAGAAGATAGACAAAGGGGCGGTTGAGGTAGACAACCTTTGTCTCCTCCGGGGCCTCCAGGGCGGTTCCCTCCACCATCTCTACCACCGCGGCGGCACCGGCCTGGGTGCCTTGCTCGCTGACGGCGATATAGGTTTTATGCAGCACCCGGGAGATGCAGATATTGCCGCCCTCGTATTCTCCCAGGAGAGAGAAGTCGGCCAGATCCGGGTCGAAGGCGTCGGTCATCCCCATGGCGGCCAGGGCCTCGCTCAGCTCGGTGCTGTACTCGCTGGTGAATTTTGGAATGGCCGCCTCCACGGTGACGTCCTGGGCGTCCTCCAGCAGGGCGGTCAGGCCCGCCCCGGTCAGGGAGGCCACATATTCGGCCACTGTTACCCCCTCCTTTGGCAGCAGGGCCGCGAAGGCGTAGGCCCCGCCCTGATAATATTTGATGAAGCCAACGGCGTTTTCGTCCTCCAAATATTTCGACTCCTCGGAATACATCAGCTCCGCCTCCCGCACCGTGCCGTCCTCCAGGGTGAAGTCGGCGGTACGCACCTGGTTTTCCTTATAAACGGTCTGCCACTGGGCGTCGAAGGCCAGGGCGTTTATGAGATACATGACCGCGTCGTCGGAGATTTTGTCCAGAATGTCCTCCACCATGCCGTCGGTATGCTCTCTGACGTAGGCGTTGATCTCCTCCAGGGTCTGCTGGTCGAAGGGGGCCTGATAGATGTCCGCGTTATAGTACTTGGCGTTCGTCTGCAAAAAATCCTGCCGGACGGTCAGGCACTCGTCCTCCCGGAACCAGATGGCGTTAGCGGCGGTCAGCTTATAGTCCTCCCCGCTGGGAAGATTTTCCATATAGACGGAGAGGTAGGGGTTCAGCGCCTCCAGAGACACCCCGAACGATGCCTCCATCTGGGCGCGGGTGTTCCCCGCCGCCCCGTTGGCGGTCATAGCCAGGGCGTACAGCACAGAGACAGGAGAGACCAGGGTATTTTCCCCCGCCTGGGCGCACTGCTGGAACAGGGAAACGGCAAACTCCGTCACAGCCAGGGCCGCGTCCTCCGTCTGGGCGGCATCGGTGGTCTCGGTGGCGATTGGCTCCGGGGGGACGTCCTCCATCAGATCCACAGCCTGGGTCTTGGTTCCGCACCCGGCCAGGGTCAGGGCCAGGAGCAGAAGCAGGGCGGTCAGTCTTGTTTTCATGGCAAAAATCTCCTTTTCCATTGGTCGTCTATAGGACGAAAAATGAGGGAAAAGGTTCCCGGTTTATCCGAAAATGCGGAACCAGTTGTTATAAAATAAATCCTCTAAAACGTTTTCCCCATACCCTCGGGCCGCCAGGGCGTTCCAGAGGCGGGGGATGTCCTGGACGCCTCTCATGCCCCCGGCGGCGGCGGCGCAGCCGTCCCAATCGGCCCCCAGGGCCAGGGTTTTTTCCCCGTCCAGCTCCATGAAATGGTCGATATGGCGGAGAATGTCGTCCATGGTATACCCCCCGCCCACGAAATCCAGCCAGAAGTTCATCCCGGCCACCCCGCCGCTGTCCCGGATGACGATGAACATATCGTCGGTCAGGTTCCGGCTGTGGGGGCAGACGGCCCGGGCGTTGGAGTGGCTGGCGATCAGGGGCTGCTCCCCTATCTGCTCCAAGTCCCAGAACCCCTGGTCGGACAGGTGGGACGCGTCCAGCAAGATCCCCAGGTCATTGGCCCGGCGGACAAACTCCTTCCCCAGCGGCCCCAGACCCCGGGCAGGCTCGTCCCGGTGGGAGCCGGAGAGGTAGTTGGCGTGGTTCCAGGTGATGTTCACAAGCCGCACCCCCCACTGGGCGGCGATTTCCAGCCGCCCGGGGTCGCAGCCCAGCAGCTCGCCCCCCTCGATGGACAGCAGGGCGGCCACCCTCCCCGCCTCATTGGCGGCCCGGATTTCCGCCCCGGTGCGGCAGGGGCAGGCGATATCCCGGTTTTTTTCCAGTTCTGAGACGAAGACCTCCCGCTGGCGGCAGCACTCATAAAACAGCGTCCCCGGCGGGAATTTGTCCCAATCGGCAAAAATGGCAAAGACCTGGGCGGCCTTCCGAAACCGGCTCAGGCGCTGGAAATCCAGCATCCCGTCATTTTCCCGCAGGCTGACCCCCCGGCTCACCGTGTCGCAGTGGCCGTCGAAATAGGGCAGCGCTTCCGCTGAAATTTGTGTCATAACATCCCCCTCTTTCTCTGTTTCAGTATAGCAAACCGACGATTTTTCGTCAACGGCGGACAGGCCCTTTTCTTTTTGGGAATTTCCTGTTATAATGGGTCAGTGAATGTCATAAATTAATCGCTATGTTTTAGGAGGGCACGATGATATGAGCGCACCCAAGTACCCCCATCTGACACAGCCGCTGCAAATCCGGGGCTTCACCCTGAAAAACCGGCTGGAGGCGTCCAACTCCCTGCCCCACTTTCTCCAGGGGCCGGAGCCGTACCCGGCGGAGAGCGTAATCGCCCACTACTGCAACAAGGCCCGCAGCGCCGGTATCGTCACCTGCATGGGCATCAACAACTTCACCCGGGGCAAGCAGCTACCCATGGACATGGATTTCGGCCACTTCCCGGATTTTGACCTGTACGACACAAACTGCCAGAACTATCTGCTCCAGCTTGCGGACAACATCCACTACTACGACTCCATCGCCTGCATGGCGATTTTTGTCGGCCCCCCCTCCGCCTACCCTCTCATGGTTCCCAAGGGGGATCAGTCTCATGTCTCCGCCTTTGAGCAGACCAAGTCCCTGAACGCCCCGCCCCCGGCGGAGTTCGACATTGAGCTGATCCCCGGCCACGACCCGGTGGAGTCCTACACCGAGGAGCAGCTTGAGAAAATCGCCCAGTCCTACGCGGAGCAGGCCGGGATTTTGCAGATGCTGGGCTTCGACATGCTGTCCATCCATATGTGCTACCGGGCCAACATCCCCGCCCAGTTCTTCTCCCCCGTCACCAACCGCCGGACGGACAAGTTCGGCGGCAGCCTGGAAAACCGTATGCGGTTCCCCCTGATGTGCCTGGAGCGTGTGCGGCAGAAGGTGGGGAAGAACTTCCTGCTGGAAATCGAGTGGAGCGCGGTGGACGGCCCGGACGGCTACTCCATCGAGGACAGCGCCACATTCCTGAACGAGGCGAAGAAATACATCGACATCGTCCAGCTTCGCACCGACGAGGTGGACGCGGCCCATCCCACCAGCTTCAACCTGGAGGAGACGCCCTTCCTGAAATACGGGGAGTACATGAAGCAGCAC
>JAJQFY010000120.1 GCA_021200935.1 Oscillospiraceae bacterium | reverse complement strand
CCGGGGCCGCCTGCGGCGTCCTGGCCGGCGGGCGGTAAGACAGCCTGCTGCACCGCAGGGGGAAGACGGGGGGGGGCCGTGGGCTGCGCCGTGTATTTAAACGAGCTGGAACGGCTTCTCCAGGAGCATGCCCCCTACGACGTGGACGTGCTGCTGGTCTATAAGCCGGGGGACGATCTCTCCAACATCGCCTACCTGGCGGGACTGCTGGAAAAGCAGGGCAAGACCGTCCGGGCGCAGCCGGAGGGGCCGTGCAGCCTCACCTATCGGCGCAAGGTGGGGGCAGACGGCCAGGATATAGAATGAATAAGGACGCGGATGACATTGAACACTGCCCACTACAGGAGAAAGCGTTATAATACTATGGGACAAATGCTGAATATCGCCCTCCCCAAGGGCCGCCTGGGGGAGAAGGTATATGAAATATTTGAGGCGGCGGGGTACGGCTGTCCCGCCCTCCGGGAGCCGAACCGGCGGCTGATTTTTGAAAACCAGGAGGCCGGGGCGCGGTACTTCTGGGCCAAGCCCACAGACGTCCCCATCTACGTGGAGCGGGGGGCGGCGGATATCGGCGTAGCCGGGAAGGACATTTTGCTGGAATACGCCCCCGACGTGTACGAGCTGCTGGATTTAAAAATGGGCCGGTGCCGGATGTGCGTGGCTGGCCCGGCGGATTTCCGGGACGACTACGCCCGCACCCTGCGGGTGGCCACCAAGTTCCCTAATATTGCCCGCCGGTACTACGCCGCCCAGAGCCGCCAGATTGACATTATTAAATTGAACGGCTCCATAGAGCTTGCCCCCATCGTGGGCCTGTCGGACGTGATCGTGGACATTGTGGAGACCGGGAAGACCCTGGAGGAGAACGGCCTGCGGCCCCTGGAGACTGTGGCCCCCATCAGCGCCCGGCTTATCGCCAACAAGGCCCGGTACAAGTTCGTGGGGCAGGAGATCAACGCCCTTTGCAGCAAGGCTGCCGCCCAGGTGCGGGAGCGGGAGGAGGCAAAATGAACATTTACCGCTGGGGCGAGAGGCCCCTTTCCGACCTTCTCATCCGCACGGTGGAGACCTCCGGGGTCAGCGACACGGTGCGGGAGATTATCGCCGACGTGGCCCGCCGGGGGGACGCGGCCCTGTATGACTATGCCCGCCGCTTCGACGGGGCCAGCCTGGACAGCCTGGAGGTTCCCCGGGAGGAGATAGACCGGGCCTATGAAAGCACCGACCCCGCTTTTATCCAAACCCTGGAGACCGCCGCCGCCCATATCCGGGCCTTCCATGAGCGGGAGCGGGAGCGGGGCTTTCAGATGGAGGGGCCGGAGGGCTCCTTTATGGGGGTGAAAATAACCCCCATTGAGCGGGTGGGCCTGTGCGTCCCCGGGCGCACCGCCGCCTATCCCTCCACCGTGCTGATGACCGCCATCCCCGCGAAAATCGTCGGGTGCCGGGAGCTTGTTATGGTCTCCCCCCCGGGGCCTGACGGGCGCCAGCCGGAGGCCATTCTGGCCGCCGCGAAAATCGCCGGGGTAGACCGCATATTCCGCACCGGCGGGGCCCAGGGCGTGGCGGCCCTGGCCTATGGCACCCAGTCCGTTCCCAAGGTGGACAAAATCGTCGGCCCGGGCAGCGCCTTCGTGGCGGAGGCCAAGCGCCAGGTGTTCGGTCTTGTGGACATCGACATGATCGCCGGGCCAAGCGAGATTCTGGTGGTGGCGGACGAGACCGGCGACCCCGCCTATATCGCCGCCGACCTTCTCAGCCAGGCGGAGCATGACGTGCTGGCCTCCGCCGTGCTGATTACGGACAGCATGGCCCTGGCAGAGGCGGTGGAAGGGGAGCTTTCCCGCCAGCTTGCCCTGCTGCCCCGGAGGGATATTGCGGGGGAGTCACTGGAAAAGAATGGAAAAATCATTGTGACGGACGACCTGCCCTCCGCCGTGGAGGCGGCCAACGCCCTGGCCCCGGAGCATTTGGAGCTGTGCCTGGACGACCCTATGCCCTATCTCGACCTGGTGCGAAACGCCGGGAGCGTGTTTCTGGGGAAAAACTGCCCGGAGGCCCTGGGGGATTATCTGGCCGGGCCGAACCACACCCTGCCCACCTGCGGGGCGGCCAGGTTTTCAAGCCCCCTGGGGGTTTCGGATTTTATCAAGCGCACCCAGTACACCTATTACACCCGCGAGGCCCTGGCCCAGGTGAAGGACGATATCGCCCGCTTCGCCAGAAAAGAAGGGCTGGAAGCCCATGCCCGCTCGGCATTAATTCGATTCGAGGAGGTCTGACCCATGAGCCGCTTTTTCAGTGCCAAATATGCCTCCCTCCAGGCTTATACCCCGGGGGAGCAGCCCAGGGATGCCCAGTATGTGAAGCTGAACACCAACGAGTCCCCCTTTCCTCCCGCCCCCGCCGTCACCGCCGCCGCCGCTCAGGAGGCGGAGCGGCTGAACCTGTACTGCGACCCGGCCTGCACCGAGCTGTGCGCCGCCGCCGCCAGGCAGTACGGCCTGCTGCCGGAGAACGTTCTGCCGGTGAACGGCTCGGACGAGATTTTGTACTTTGCCTTTATGGCCTTCGGGGACGAGCGCCACGCCTTCACCTTCCCGGATGTGACCTATGGCTTCTACCCGGTCTACGCCAACGTAAACCACGTCCCGGCCCACATCATCCCCCTGAGGGAGGACTTTACCATCGACCCGGCGGATTACTGCAACCTGGGGGAGAACATTGTCATCCCCAACCCCAACGCCCCCACGGGCATAGCCCTCTCCGTGAGCCAGATAGAGGACATCGTCCGCACCAACTCGGACGCCGTGGTGATTATCGACGAGGCGTATGTGGACTTCGGGGCGGAGAGCTGTGTGCCGCTGCTGGGGCGGTACGACAATCTTCTTGTGACCCAAACCTTCTCCAAATCCCGCTCCCTGGCGGGGGCGCGGCTGGGCTTCGGACTGGGAAATCCCGCCCTTATCCAGGATTTGAACACGGTGAAATACTCTGTAAACCCCTATAACGTGAACCGCATGACCCAGGCCGCCGGGATCGCCGCCATGCAAAGCGGGGACTATTACCGGCAGAACTGCCTGACCATTGTCCAGAACCGGGAGTATACCACCCAGGCCCTGGCCGAGATGGGCTTTGAGACATTGCCCTCGAAGGCGAACTTCATCTTCACCCAATGCCCGGACATCCCCGGCGGGGCGCTGTACCAGGCGCTGCGGGAGCGGGGGGTTCTGGTGCGCCACTTCGACCAGAAGCGGACAGAGAATTTTATCCGCGTCACCATCGGCTCCCGCCCGCAGATGGACGCCTTTTTGGACGCGGTGAGGGAGATTCGGAAGGAAAGGGGAATCTGACCAATGCGAAACGCCGTAATTGACCGCAAAACCGCCGAGACCGACATCACCCTGGGCCTGTGCCTGGACGGCACCGGGGAGGCCCAGATCAGCACCGGCATCGGCTTTTTGGACCATATGCTGACCCTGTTCGCCAGCCACGGACAGTTTGACCTGTCCGTCTCCTGCAAGGGGGACGTTCAGGTGGACGGCCACCACACCACGGAGGATATCGCCATTGCCCTGGGAACCGCCTTTTCCCAGGCCATTGGGGACAAGCGGGGCATCCGCCGCTACGGGAGCATCCTGCTGCCCATGGACGAGGCCCTGGTTCTCTGCGCTGTGGACATATCCGGGCGGAGCTGCCTGCGGTATCAGATGGACCTGCCCGCCCAGCGGGTGGGGGATTTTGACACCGAGCTTACGGAGGAGTTTTTCACCGCCTTCACCCGCGCCGCCGGGGCCACGCTCCACATAAGACAGCTTGACGGGACGAACACCCACCACATTATAGAGGCGGCCTTCAAGGGCTTTGGCCGGGCGCTGGGCCAGGCCGCCGGGCTGGACGAGGCAAGGCCGGACGCCATCCCCTCCACCAAGGGGGTGCTGTAATGATTGCCATTATCGACTACGGGGTGGGGAACCTGTTCTCTCTCCGGCACTCCCTGGCCGCCATCGGGGCGGAGGCCGTCGTCACCGGGGACGTGACCGAGATCCGGCGGGCGGAGAAGCTGATTCTCCCCGGCGTGGGGGCCTTCGGGGACGCGGCGGAAAAGCTCCGGGCCGCGGGGCTTGACGAGACGGTGAAGGCCCAGGCCAAAAGCGGGAAGTATATTCTGGGCATATGCCTGGGTATGCAGCTTCTGCTGGATAGGAGCTTTGAGTTCGGGGAGCATCCGGGCCTGGGGCTGATCCACGGGGACGTGGTGGATATGTCCCCCATCCTCCCGGAGGGGTACAAGGTTCCCCACATCGGCTGGAACGCCCTGCATCTGCGGCGGAAGGATCACCCCCTGTTCCGCCATGTTCAGGAGGGGGACTGCGTCTATTTTGTCCACAGCTTTTATGGCGCCAACTGCGGGGACGCGGTGCTGGCCACCGCCGAATACGGCCCGGAGCTGACCGCCGCCGTGGGCGTGGACAACGTCATGGGCTGCCAGTTCCACCCGGAAAAGAGCGGCCCGGTGGGTCTGCGGATTTTGCGGGCCTTCTGCGAGATGTGAGGTGCGGCCATGATTATTTTACCTGCCATTGATTTATACGAGGGCAAGGCCGTCCGCCTGCTCCGGGGGGATTACGCCCAGATGACCGTCTACAGCGACAGCCCCCTGGAGGTCGCCAAGGATTTCCAGGCCGCCGGGGCGGAATACATCCACATGGTAGACCTGGCCGGGGCCAGGGACGGGGACACCCCCAACTTCGATACCGTGGCCGCCGTGGCCGCCGGGACAAGCCTGAAAGTGGAGGTGGGGGGCGGCATCCGCAGCGAGGCCGTCATCCGCCGCTATCTGGACGCCGGGGTGGAGCGGGTGATTTTAGGCACCGCCGCCATCACCGACTGGGATTTTTTCCGGGAGATGGTGGAAAAATACGGAAGTCATATTGCCGCCGGGGCGGACTGCCGGGACGGATATGTGGCCATCAAGGGCTGGCTGGAGACCAGCGCCGTCACCTGTGACGAGTTCTGCCAGCGGCTGGATGCCATCGGGGTCAAGACCCTTATCTGCACAGACATATCCAAGGACGGGGCCATGGGCGGGGCCAACCGGGGGCTGTACAGCCAGCTTTCCGCCCGGTATTCCATGGACATTATCGCCAGCGGCGGGGTATCGAGCCTGGAGGACATTCAGGCCCTGCGGGACATGGGCCTGCACGGGGCCATCCTGGGCCGGGCCTATTACACCGGGGCGGTGAAGCTCCGGGAGGCAATCGAGGTGGCATTATGATTACGAAACGCATTATCCCCTGCCTGGACGTGAAGGACGGGCGGGTGGTCAAGGGCGTGAACTTCCTGGGTCTGGCCGACGTGTCGAACCCGGTGAAGCTGGCGGAATATTATTCCCGCAGCGGGGCGGACGAGCTGGTGTTTTATGACATCACCGCCTCCGCCGAGGGCCGCGCCCTGTTCACGGACATCCTGCGCCAGACGGCCTCCACCGTGTTCATCCCCCTGACCGTGGGGGGCGGCATCAACACCGTGGCCGACTTTGACCGGGTGCTGAAATGCGGGGCGGACAAGGTCAGCGTGAACTCCGGGGCCATCAAGAACCCCCAGCTCATCCACGACGCCGCCCAGCGGTACGGCAGCCAGTGCGTCGTCCTGTCTGTGGACGCGAAGCGCCTGGACGGGGGCTTCCGGGTCTTTGCCCGGGGGGGCCGGGACGACACGGGCCTGGACGCCATCGAATGGATTAAGCGGGGCGTGGCCCTGGGGG
>JAJQFY010000227.1 GCA_021200935.1 Oscillospiraceae bacterium | reverse complement strand
CTGGGAACCTATCAGGACTATTCCGCCATCCTTGTGGGGGCCGGGAACCTGGGCGGCGCCCTGATCAAGAACCTGGGCTTCATCATCGAGGGGTGCCGCTTCCTGGGGGCCTTTGACGTGAAGCCGGAGCTGATCGGCACGGACATTGCCGGTGTGCCGGTGTACGACTACGCGGGCCTTGCCGACTTCATCCGGGAGAACAAGGTGGACATCGCCATCCTGACCGTTACCAAGAGCGCGGCCCAAGACGTGACGGACAACATGGTGAAGGCCGGTGTCCGGGCCATTTGGAATTTCACCAACAGGGAGCTTGAGGTGGGGGATTCCGGGGTGCTGGTGGAGAACATTCACTTCTCCGACAGCCTGCTGGTGCTGACCTATCACCTGTCCGCCAAGGACGAAGAGCAGAAATGAGCCAAGCCTCCGATCGGGAGGGACAGTCCGCCGCCTTCGATACCATTGCGGCCATCGCCACCGGCAGCGGACTGTCCGCCATCGGCATCATACGGATCAGCGGCCCGGCGGCGCTGACCGTGGTGGACAAGGTGTTCACCCCCCTGCGGGGGGCTGCCATGTCCCAGCGGCCAGACCGCCAGCTTGTGCTGGGCTGCCTGGCGGCCCCAGGGGGAGCGCTCCTTGACCAGTGCCTGGCTACTGTATCCAGAGGGCCGAACAGCTATACAGGGGAAGACACGGCGGAATTGCAGTGTCACGGCTCCCCGGTGGTTCTGCGCCTGGGGCTTGAAAGCCTTTTTGCCGCCGGGGCGCGCCAGGCCCAGGCCGGGGAGTTTACCAAGCGGGCCTTTATTAACCGCCGCATGGATCTGACCCAGGCGGAGGCGGTGATAGACCTGATCGACGCGGAGACGGAGCAGGCGGCGGAAAACGCCGCCGCCCAGCTTGACGGGGCCATTCGCCGCCGGACGGACGGGATATATGAAAGCCTCGCGGCCATCTGCTCCCATTACCATGCGGTCATCGACTACCCGGACGAGGACATCGAGCCCTTCGAGATGGAAAGCTACGCCCACACCCTGGGGGAGGCGGAGGAGACCCTGGAGCGGCTTCATGCCACCTTCCGCCGGGGCAGCGTGATGAAAAGCGGCGTCCCCTGCGCCATCTTGGGCCGCCCCAACGCGGGCAAGTCCTCCCTGCTGAACGCCATTTTGGGCTATGAGCGGGCCATCGTCACCGATATTCCCGGCACCACCAGAGACACGGTGGAGGAGCGGGCCATTCTGGGGGGCGTGCTTTTGCGTATGACAGACACCGCCGGGATCCGCCGGACGGACGACCCGGTGGAGCGCCTGGGCGTGGCCCGCGCCCGCCAGGCGGCGGAGGGGGCAGGGCTTGTGCTGGCCCTGTTCGACGGCTCCGCCCCGGAGACGGAGGAGGACAGGGAGGTGCTGGCGGCGGCGGAAAAGGCGCCCCGCGCCGTCCTTCTGTGCAATAAATCCGACCTGCCCCAGCGCTGGTCGCCGCCGGGGGCCATTCCCATCAGCGCCAAAACCGGGGCGGGCCTGGAGGCGCTGGAGGCCGCCGTGGCCGCCCTGTTTCCCGCGGAGGCATCCGTTCCTGCCGGGGAGATTCTCACCAATCCCCGCCAGGCGGAGGCCGTGGCCCGCGCCCTGGACTATGTCCGCGCCGCCCGGCAGGCCATGGAGGGGGGATTCCCCCCCGACGCCGTCCTGACCGAGGTAGAGGGGGCCTTGACCGCCCTGGGCGAGCTGTCAGGCCGCTCCGTCCGGGAGGACGTAACCAACGGCATCTTCGCCCGCTTCTGCGTGGGCAAGTAATGCCGCTGTAAAAAACAAACGCGTTTCCCCAATAATATTGTACTCCCTTCATAATTGATAGTTTTTTCGCTGTCAAATATGGAGGGAGTATTGTTATGGAACGCAAGCGAACGATTTGTGTAGAGAAAGAAATTGATACTATACAGGAATGTCTCAGGGGAACCATCGGCAGGGGCTATAGTGATAAAGCACCGGAACAGATTAAGCGTTTCCAAGTTTTTGGAAATCAAAAAATCAGACAAAGTGACGCAGCACAAACTGTGCTTAATACGCACAAAGTTGTTCATTTATAGCGCTTTACATCTACGAATTGTTTGTTTATAATATAATTAACACATAAATGAATAGGAGGCGGAAGGTATTGTTTGTAAATAGCCATAGCCGAGAACAAACCCTGAACAGGTGGGAGGAACTCCGAGAAATAAAAAACCTTATTGGTAGATTTTCTATGGATTTATTCCACAAAAATGAAGATAGCATATTTCGCGAATATTGGAGCTGTTCTGATCAAGTTTGCTTGGGCGTAAATAATGGGTGGTATTTAGGTGCCGAATCCGTTGCATCACATTTCCAATCATTGGCTGACAGAACCGCCTGTGCAGATCTTATTATTAGAACTAGATTTCCAAGTTTAACGGAGCATTTAAGTCCGCAAGAAAAAGGACTTGGATCAATGGATGTCTATTCACTTTCTACGGATTTAGTTACGATTGCGGAGGATGAGCAAACGGCCAAGGGTATGTGGACTTGCGCCGGGCAGAAGGTTGAGTACTCTGCTGCTGGGCCATACGGTCAATGGTTCTTTGGCATATTCGCAGTTGATTTTATCAATGAAAATAACTCCTGGAAAATCTGGCATATGCAGTATCTTGAAGAAATTAAGACTCCGCAGGGAAAAACATGGTGGGAAGAGGCTCAAACGGAAGTTAGTATCCCGGATTTTGCGCCCTTGAAATCAAAAGTACCTCCATCCCCGGATGTTGAGGTATGCCTTTGTGAGTACTATGGAAGCAAACGTCCGTTTCCTAAATATCCTCTGCCGCCAGAACAATATTCAACTTTCTCTGAAACATTTAGCTATGGATTTTCACAGGAGGTGACTGCAAAGTGATTAATAAAAAGGTAAAATGGTATGAACGTCAACTCTTCACGCCCGAAGAACAGTTTGACCGCATGATGGAAGTGGAACGCTGCAAGGAAGTTATAAGCCGCAAAATATATTATTATAACATGGATCAGCGGGCTGAGGGGTGTCGTAGATGTTGGGTGTCTTTTTCGAAAAACAGAAATACCGCTTCATTTGGATCCCCCTGGGGCTTCTATGTGGGAATGGATGCCATCGAAGATTATTACATTCATCGGCATTTAGAGAATCGAAAAGCTGTTCAGGCTGAATATCAACAAGCCTATCCGAACGAGAACTGTACGCTTGGTCAAGGAGCATCCATTCTGCGTACTGCCAGTACGCCGGTAATTTACTTGGCTGAAGATGGGGAAACCGCGCAGGGAATGTGGTTTATTTCAGGAGAGGAAACCTTGGGACATGCTGATGGCAGCGCGGATGGTTATCATATTTTTGGACGCGCTGGTGTGGATTTGATTAAAGAGAATGATGATTGGAAAATCTGGCATTGGGCAGAGGTATATGATATGGTCTGTCTTGCTGGGGAAAAGGTCAGCAGCCAACCACTTTACCCTAGACCTGAACAGACGCCGTTTCGTCAGGAATTTGAAGCAGGTAATCCTACAATTAAAATGATTACTCATTTTCCAAGTACACATTCAGCAGACGGGTGGCCTTCTTTTCCATGTGCACATGCTTCTTATGGACCTGATAATAGTTACGCTCCAGAAGGCCATCCTGGATTGAGAGATGATTGCATGGACGTTAATTGGGAAGCTCGTATGGCATCCTATGAGGCTTGGGGTTATTAAGGAGGATACATGAACAAAGAACTTACCATTGAACAACGTATGCACAATGCGTGTGGAAGTATAGAATGTGAGAGATTACACGCGATTCATCAGTTGTTGGCAATGTCTTGTCATCAGCCGGAAGAATTTGCAACAATATGGGATCGGAGTGATGACTGCGGCTGGGGCTTTATGTGGGGCTGGCTAAAAGGCTGGAAGGAAATAGTTCACGCGCAATTTGTAAATTTAGAAATTAAGCATCTCATTTATGATGTGGAAATGCCCAAGATTTACCCCGAAACCGCTGGTGTTGAGTCTGGAATTATCGGATTCACCGAATTTAACGAACTTAACTCCGGCGTTGTTGAGGTAGCAGATGATGGAATGAGCTGCCGAATGTCTTTTATCTGTCATGGTATGTGGTATATTCACTATAATGAAGATCTTAAACCATGGGGTTCAATCACGAATGAACAGTATGGTGCAGATTTCATATACGACGAAGAGACAAAGCACTGGAAGTTTTTGCATGAACTCGTAGCTCCAGACGGAAGTGTTGGTGATGATTTCGATTCGGTGAATAACGCGAACCAGCCTTATCAGCAACTATGCGAAAAAGTGCCTGCCCCTCATTTGCCTGGTTGGAATGTTCCATATCAGGATATATATCCAGATATATGTAAGGCGCCTGAAGGGGATATTGAGGAATATACTTCCTTTAGTGATGCAATGCCGCCGCCTCGTTCTTACCGTCATACAATACATCACGGCTGGTCGCCTGTACAGCCCGTTCAGCTTACAGTTACACCGCCTCGTCCTTATGCGACACTTGACGATGAAAACACTTATTGCCCGCCGGAAGCCAAAACAGAATCTGATATATTCTTTAAGGATGGCAATGGCATATGGCGTTATAATGTAAGAAAGCGATTTGCTGACTAAACTGAACTGCTTGATAAAGGAAAGAGAAGGTTCACAAAAATGACAAGTGTTACTGTATCAGCTATTGCACTTTTGATCTCTTTGGTCTTGTTTATTGTCTTATCCATGAAGGGGTTTCCTCAAATTCCAATTATTCTTCTTTGTGTGGCAATTGTTGCCTTAACAATTGAAGGAACATGGATCAGCAATTTTGTTGATGTATTTTCAGAGGGAACAGCTTCAACCTTTCAGAACAGTGTTTTGGTGTACTTGACAGGAGGCGCATTAGGCGGGGTAATTGCTGCTACCGGCTGTGCGAAATCGCTTGGACGTTTTATCATACGATATGCGGGTAAGAAGAGCGGCCCTATTCTGTGTATGCTGTTAAATGTTTTTATAGGCTTTTCAGGAATGGCTACCAGCGTGTTTGTCGTTATCTCCGTTTGCTCCGCAATTGCGGAGGAAGCAGATCAGCCGCTGTACATATATCTTGCCGCTACTACCGGAATTGGAGCGGTCGTTCAATTTTCCTGTCCAGGCTTCCCAGGCTTTACTAATCTAATGCCAACATTCTATTTAGGAACGACAATCTATGCTGGCGCAGCGTTGGGAATCGTTGGTGTCATCGTTGGCAGCGCGCTTGTTATTGCTTATACTTTTTACTTAATAAAACAAGCGGAAAAAAAGGAGATCACTTTGTTCCCTCTCCATTCTGTGACGATGCCGCTCTTGATGCCGAAGATTGTGAGCTTCCTCCTGTCTGGTTCGCATTTACTCCGATTCTAATAGTTGTTGCCGGTTGTTGGATTTTTACAAATGTAATTGGCTTCACTTCTACACAATCTGTTATCATTTGTCAGATTATTGCAATTTTGTGGCTGCTAATTATCCGCTGGAAAAGCCTTCCCAAAGGCAAGAAACTCAACTCCGTTGGCAATGGAATGTCAAATGCCTTTCCACTTGTTATCGGTTGCTCCATGTTAGCGGGCTTTGGCGCTGTTATTCAATCCACTGCTGCCTGTGATTTCATTATTGACACTATCCTGAATGTAAATCTCAGTCCGCATATTCTTGCATTTGTGGCGATGTTAATTATTTCCGCACTGATTGCAGATGGGGTTTCTTCCCAGGTTTTGTTCTGTACTACAATAGGTGAATCACTGTTGGCTACAGGCGCTAATGCAGGTGCGTTGCATCGTATTATAACTATGACCGCAACAGTTACTGATTCCTTGCCGCATAGCAGCATGATTTATATGCAGTTAAATGTGTTTGGTTATACTCATAAACAAGCGTATAAGTATCTTTTCGTTGTAACGGTTATCATACCCTTGATCACCGCCAGCATTGCTACTGCTATGGCCTGCATAATGTATTAAATTACTTCATAACGCCCCTTGCTGTGTTTGCAGGGGGCGTTGCATTTTTGTCGATATTGTGGTATAATAGGCAAAAATTAATCAAGTGCGTATATTATAAACCTAAGCACTCAGAGTGCAGAAGGAGGAAACCACTATGACTTTAGAGCAGTTGCGATATTTCATAACCGTCGTAGAAGCGCAAAGTATCAGTCGCGCCGCAGAGCAGCTTTATATTAGTCACTCATCAATTAGCAAAAGCATTAAGCAAATTGAGAGAGAACTTGATTGTGAGCTTTTGACACGCGCTGGGCATTCGCTCGCATGTACAGCGGCTGGGGGAGCTTTTATATACACGAGGGCTTGCTATATTGACGGATTGGGCTGAATTAGAAAAAGAAATTCATCTTCTGGGAAAACGAAGAAAACAAGAATTAAACATCCTTAGTGTGGATTTTTATGTACCACAATTTCATACGATTTGTGAGAAATACAAGGAAAGTCACCCTGACGTTACTCTTAATATAACATTTGCTCAGCCACAAGATTTTGTATCCCAAATGCTTACTTGTCATTACGACGTTGGATTTAGTTTTTCAATCGAAAAAACATCAAAAGAGGCGGGTATCCTAGATTTTCTTCCTACAGAATCTGGCCATTTCTTCGTCGTAACTTCAAAAAAACATCCTTTTGCATCTTTAGAGAGTATTTCAGCTCAAGAGTTGGTAAACTGCCTCAATGCACAGCCGACAAAAGAGCTAAGATTAATACCGCAGGGGACTTTAGTAACCTATCCATTTGCGGATATACCACAGACTCAACAGGATATCACCCTAAATAATCTTCATCTTATGGTTAAGATGGGAATGTGGGTTGTATCGCTCCCTGAACATGTTGCTTATGATTTTCGTAATGATTGTGCAGTTATTCCGCTGGAAAGTTCCGCGAGCTATGAAATGGGATTCTATTGGATTCATGGGGAGTGTACTGAGCAAACCAATCGGTTTATTTTTTTTGTTGAGAATTTTTGCAAAAAATAGAATCATAAGGTCTTCGATACGTAGGTATTCCCTTCTGTTTGTCACTGTTGCGGAAAAGCGCTTTCTTTGGAGGGATAGACAGAAATGACAACGGAAAAAGCAGATCCGCATGGGGGCGCTGTCTTCCCCGAAGAAGACGCCGATCCCTGCCAGACCTGCTTATGAAACGATTACGGCAATAAAAAAATCCGAACCCATTACCCACTTGGATAATGGGTTCGGATTATTATGATTTGGTCCGAGTGACTGGACTTGAACCAGCGGCCTCCTGAACCCCATTCAGGCGCGATACCAAACTTCGCCACACCCGGTTATTGCGCCCTAGTATATTAGCACAGTCCGGGGGAAAATGCAATAGCTAATTTCAAAAAATTTTGAAATTTTTTCAGGGCGGCGGTGAATGGTCAGGAAATCTCCTCCGAGGTGGGGGCAGTGTCCGGCTTTTGGAGGTTTGCTGTCAGCACAAAGCCCCACACAAACAAGAGCAGGGCCACGGCCCCGAAGCGCAGGGCCTCGCCCATGGGCATATCGTCGATGGCGGGCATGACGCTGAGAAAGGCGCCCAGCTCGCAGAAAAACAGGGTGTACATGGGCCGGGGGGAGTCAAAGTAATACCCCGCCATGTAGTAAAAGGCCATCAGCACGGCGCATATAGCCAAAATCTCCGGGGCGAAGCGCCACAAAACCGGGTCGGTGGCCGCCTCCCTGTAGGCGGAAATCAGCCATATGGCCCCAAAGAGAATCAGAAGCCCGGAGCCAATGCGGCGGCTCCACTGGGCCTTTTCCTTGCTCCCGCCGCCGGAGGCCAGCATCAGCAGCCCCACGGCCCCCAGAATGGTACCCAGGCCGCCGATTCGGTACATACCCGGCCAGAGGCTGTCCCCGGCCTGGAACACCTGCATCACGCCGGAGAGGGCCAGCAGCGCGGCAATGGCGTACAGCGCCCAGGTGTAAACCGGCGTGTGAGCAGCCAGGGCCGCCTCCCCCTCCAGGGGCGCCTTGCACCGCCTGAGTTGGATAAGGCAGCCCACCAAGGCCAGCACCGCCGCGGCAATATACAGCACCACCACGGTGCTGACAGGCCCCTTGTCCGCAAGGCCGGTCTCCTCGTCCAGGATGTTTATATTTTGAAGCCATCGGAGCATAAACCCCATGGCGCTGACGACCGCAGCCGCGCCCGTCAGCCTGTAAGCCTCACTCTGCATAATACGGTTCCATCCTAATTCGTAAGTCTATCAGAATTATATACCCATCCCCGCCGCACGTCAAGGAGGGTCAGACCTGCTCCTCCGCCTTTTTGTCCAGGGCCCGGTTGCGGAAATAGATGACAATGCCGCCGGAAACCATCACGGTGTTCAGCACATAGAAGAACATCACATACCACCGCACGGTCTCATACCAGGGCTGGGGGGCGTTATAGACGATCATGGCGATTTTGCCGATGATGGCGAAGATGTACCCCGACCAAATCAGCAGGTAGAAGGGAAGGCTGGTGCTTTTGGCGGTGCGGGCCTTCCAGGCTTTTATAATGTTCAGCGGCCAGGAAATGCCGAAGCAGATGACCATCATCATCTCCATCAGGCTTGCAAAGGTTTCCATAGAAATCTCCTCCTTAAAATATTGAGTACTGTGCCGATTTCTGCCGGACATTGTACCATAGAACCGATTTCTTTACAAGATTCCGCTCCGGCCTTTTTTGCCCGCCCTGGTGCGTTTAAGGGCGGGGTGTGGTATACTGTTTTCAGAATCAAACAGGAGGAACCGGCTATGAAGGTTTTGCACATTGGAAAAAAGGGGAACATGGAGCGGTATTCCGCCCCGGAGAGCTATCTCGCCCAGGTGGAGACGGCGGACGCCTACGTGGGTCTTGCCGCTGAGGAATATCTGGCCCTGGCGGGGGACGCGGACTTCATCGTGGTGGACGCGGTGGGGCAGGTGACGGCGGAGCTGATGGACGGTATGCCCCGGCTGCGGCTGATCCACTCCGAGGGGGTGGCCTACAACGGCATCGACCTCCAGGCCGCCAGGGAGCGGGGGATTTATGTCTGCAACTGCCAGGGGGCCAACGCCCGCGCCGTGGCGGAGCAGGCGGTGCTGCTCATGCTGGGTATGCTTCGGGACGTGCGGGCCAACGACCGAGCCGTCCGGGAGGGCCGCCAAATCGCGGTGAAGGAGGGGTATATGCAGCGGGGCGACCTGCGGGAGCTTTCCGACTGCGCCGTGGGCCTGGTGGGGTTCGGCAGCATTGCCCGGTGTACGGCGGCGCTGCTGCGGGCCCATGGGGTGGAGGAGATTTATTATTATAAGACCTCGGCCCTCCCGCCCCGGGAGGAGGCGGAGCTGGGGGTGCGGTATCTGCCCCTGGCGGAGCTTCTGGGCCGGAGCGACATTGTGAGCCTGCACCTGCCTGTGAACGAGAATACTGCGGGAATGGCGGACAGGGCGTTTTTCGCGTCCATGCGGGAGGAGGCCTGTTTCGTGAACACCGCCAGAGGCGAGCTGGTGGACGACGAGGCGCTGATAGAGGCCCTGGAGAGCGGGCGCCTTCGCATGGCGGGGCTGGACACCTTAGACCATGAGCCGGTGCAGACCGACCACCCCCTGCTTCAAATCCCGGAGGCCCTGGCGAACCGTATTTTGTTCAGCCCCCACATCGGCGGCATCACCGCCGCCAGCTTCCGCCGGAGCTACGCCATGATTTGGGAGGACATCCAGGCCGCCGCCCAGGGCCGCGTCCCCCGGCGGGTGGTAAACCCCTGGTAAGACAGACGTTTCTGCCTATAAAATCAGGAGAGGATAGGCAGATAAATTGGGGACAGGTTGTTTTTCTGCCTATAATGTGGTATGTTTATAGGCAGAAACAGCAAAGCAAAGGGTTCGGCGGCCATGCCTGGCTGCCGAACCCTTGATGCGTCTATGTACCTGGCTGCTGGGGAACCACCAGCTCCACGCCCTGCTTTTCCAGAAGCTCCGGCCAGCCGGGGCCGGGATTTTTGTCGGTGACGATGGTGTTGAGCTGCTTTATCTCTCCCACGGTCAAAAAGGCGGTGTTGTCGAATTTATGGCTGTCTATGGCCAGAATCACCTGGCGGCTGGACTCCATCATGGCCCGCTTGATGTTGGCGTTTTCAATGCCCGCCTCGGTGAAGCGGCCATTTCTGTCCACCCCGGAGCAGGAGATGACCGCCTTGTCCACATGGAAGGAACGGATGGTCTCCTCCGCCTGGCGGCCAAAAAAGGCGAACACGTCCTGGCCAAGATTTCCGCCGGTGGAGATGACCGTCCAGTCCTGTCGGACGCCGGACAGGTCTAATATAATCTCAATGGAGTTGGTGACAATGGTCAGCCGCTTTTTCCCGTGGAGGGCGCGGGCCACGAAATAGCTGGTGGAGCTGTCGTCCAGCATGAGAAAATCCCCGTCCTCCACCATCCGGGCCACCAGGGCGGCCGCCATCCGCTTTTCCTCTACGTTCAGCTTTTTCCGCACCTTGAAGGGCGGCGCGTTCCGATTGTCTACCAGGGTGGCGCCGCCGTAGCACTTCATGGCTACCCCCATCTGCTCCAAATTGGCCAGATCCCGCCGGATGGTCTCCTCCGACACGCCAAACTGCTCTGCCAGGGGGCCAACCAGCACCCGGTCGTCCCGGCGCAGCATCTCGATGATCTGGTTTCTCCGCTCCGCTACCAGCATAAACCATTGCCCTCCCACATAAAATGTTCCTTAAATGCCCCTTTGGCCGGGAAATTCTGTAAAAATGTACTTGACAAATAAATCGCGCCCGGTTAAGATGGACATTGGAAGATATATTATATATATACCACACTATTCCACAAAAATAAACACCTTTTTTGACTAAATTCTCGTTTTTCCGCCGTGACGGAGACCAGACGGGGGAGAAAACGACAGATACAGGAGGTTTTTTATGAAATACGTCTATCGTTTCGCAGAGGGCAACGCCAACATGCGGGAGCTGCTGGGCGGCAAGGGGGCAAATCTGGCGGAGATGACCGGCCTGGGCCTGCCCGTGCCGGAGGGCTTCACCATCACCACCGAAGCCTGCACCCGCTATTATGACGATGGCCGGGAGCTGGCCCCGGACATTTTGGATGAGATTATGGCAAGCGTCACCCAACTGGAGGCCCAGACCGGGAAGAAATTCGGCGACCCGGCGGCCCCCCTGCTGGTCAGCGTCCGCTCCGGCGCACGGGTTTCCATGCCCGGCATGATGGACACTATTTTGAACCTGGGCATCAACGACCAGGTGGCGGAGGCCCTGGCGGAGCAGAGCGGCAACCCCCGCTGGGCCTATGATAACTACCGCCGGTTCATCCAGATGTACGGCGATGTGGTCATGGAGCTGAGCCACGATAAATTTGAGGAAATGCTTGCCGGTGTCCGGGAGAAGGCCGGGGTGAAGCTGGATTCCGAGCTTTCCGCCCAGGATTTGAAGGAGCTGGTGGGCCTTTATAAGGGCTATTACGAGGAGAGCCTTGGCCAGAAATTCCCCCAGGAGCCGAGAGAGCAGCTTGTGAACGCGGTCAAGGCCGTGTTCAGAAGCTGGGACAATGACCGGGCCAACGCCTACCGCCGGATGTACAGTATCCCCTATAGCTGGGGTACGGCGGTGAACGTGCAGCGCATGGCCTTCGGCAACATGGGCAATGACTCCGGCACCGGCGTGGCCTTCACCCGCGACCCCGCCACCGGCGAGGCGAGGCTGTACGGGGAGTTCCTCATCAACGCCCAGGGCGAGGATGTGGTGGCCGGTATCCGCACCCCGGAGACCATCGACAAGCTGGCGGAGATCATGCCGGACGTATATGAAAAATTCGCGGACGTGGCCCACCGGCTGGAGCAGCATTATAAAGATATGCAGGACATGGAGTTCACCATCGAGCGGGGCCAGCTTTTCATGCTCCAGACCCGCAACGGCAAGCGCTCCGCCCAGGCGGCCATGAAGATTGCCGTGGACATGGTGGAGGAGGGCCTTTGCACCAAGGAGGAGGCCCTGATGAAGATAGAGCCGCAGCAGCTCGACGCTCTGCTCCACCCCTCCTTTGACCCGGAGGCCCTGAAAGCGGCTGTCCCGGTGGCCAAGGGCCTGCCCGCCTCCCCCGGCGCGGCCTGCGGCGCGGTGTACTTCACCGCGAAAAAGGCCATCGACCAGGGGAAAATCGGCCCCGTGCTGCTGGTTCGCAACGAGACCAGTGCCGAGGACGTGGAGGGCATGAACGCCGCGGAGGGCATTTTGACCGCCCACGGCGGACGCACCAGCCACGCGGCGGTGGTGGCCCGGCAGATTGGCTCCTGCTGCGTGGCGGGCTGCGGCGACCTGCGTATATTTGAAAAGGAGCATTATCTGAAGATAGGGGACACCATCGTCCGGGAGGGGGACTTCATGTCCATCGACGGCTCCACCGGCAACGTCTACCTTGGCAGAGTCCCCACCGTCCCGGCGGAGATGGCCGGGCAGTTCGCCGCCGTTATGGGCTGGGCGGACGAGATTCGCCGCCTGGGCGTGCGGGCCAACGCCGACACCCCCGCCGACGCCAAGACCGCCCTGGATTACGGCGCGGAGGGCATCGGCCTCTGCCGGACGGAGCATATGTTCTTCGACCCTAACCGCATCTTCATCATGCGGCAGATGATCGTGGCCCAGGACGAGGAGCGCCGCCGCCAGGCGCTTGACAAGCTGCTGCCCATGCAGCGGGGGGACTTTGAGGGCCTGTTCCGGGTCATGACCGGCAAGCCCGTCACCATCCGGCTGCTTGACCCGCCTCTCCATGAGTTCCTGCCCACGGAGGACCCGGAGCTGAAGGTGCTGTCCGAGCAGATGGAGGTTCCCCTTGAGGAGCTGAAATCCATTGTCCGCGCCCTCCACGAGGTCAACCCCATGATGGGCCTGCGGGGCTGCCGCCTGCCCATTCTGTACCCGGAGATTGCCCAAATGCAGACCCAGGCCATCATCGAGGCGGCCATCAATGTCACCAAAGAGACCGGCGTCACCGTGGAGGCGGAGATTATGGTACCCCTGGTGTCCTCCAAGGGCGAGATCGCCTATATGCGGAAGCTGATAAAGGACACCGCCGACCCCATCATTGCCGCGTCCGGCGTGGAGCTGCCCTATAAGATCGGCACCATGATCGAGATCCCCAGGGCGGCCATGTCCGCTGACCGCATTGCCGAGGAGGCGGAGTTCTTCTCCTTCGGCACCAACGACCTGACCCAGATGAGCTTCGGCCTCAGCCGGGACGACGCGGGCCGGTTCCTGCCGGTGTATCTCAACAAGAAGATTCTGGAGCATGACCCCTTCGAGCGCATTGACGAGATGGGGACAGGCCGTCTGGTCGAGGAGGGCGTGCGCCTGGGCCGTCAGGTTCGCCCGGATATGCACATGGGCATCTGCGGCGAGCATGGCGGTGAGCCTAACTCCATCGACTTCTTCCACCGGGTCGGGCTGGACTATGTCTCCTGCTCCCCCTACCGGGTTCCCATCGCCCGCTTGTCGGCGGCCCAGGCCATGATTAAAAACGGATAATCCCAATTTCCAGTCCCTGTGGGGCGGTCTTGAAGCGCTGGCTTTGAGACCGCCCCCGTTTTTTGCCGCCGCTTTGTTCATGGAATGTTCATTTTAATGGGATTTAATGGAAAACTCCGTCAATATTTGTTAAAATTGCTTCTTCCTTTTTTGAAAAATCCTATTATAATTAAAACTGATATGTGAGAAAATATTTTCTTGCGTTTCAAATCATAAGGAGGAAACAAAAATGAAGCGTACCCTGAAATTCCTGCTCAGCGCGGTGTTTGCCATTGTCCTGATGGCAGGCATGACCAGCGCCCTGGCCTGCACCGGCTACTATGTGGGCAAGGATGTGAGCGTGGACGGCACCTACATGATCGGCCATACGGTGGACGCGTCCACCAGATCCCAAGGCTGCGTCATCGTGGTGGAGGCCAGCACCGAGCCGGGCCGCACCATTACCGTGGGCGACCGGGAGGTTCCCCTGCCGGACGTGACCTACCAGTACACCGCCACCCCGTTCATGTCCCGGCTTGACTTCTCCAACGCCGCCAGCAATGAATACGGCCTGTCCATCACCGGCGCCGTCACCACCTACATCTCCGACGAAATGCAGGAGGCCGACCCCCATACCACCGACGGCCTGGCCGAGAGCTGGATCAGCGCCTATATCGCCGCCACCTGCACCACTGCCCGGGAGGCCGTGGAGACCTACGGGGAGCTGATGGAGCTGTACGGCAGCTCCGAGTCCAACACCTTCCTGATCACCGACCAGAACGAGGCCTGGTATCTGGAGAGCTATTCCGGCCATCAGTGGATCGCCGTGAAATGCCCGGATGACTGCGTGGCTGTGTTCGGCAACGAGTGTATGCTCGGCACCGTGGAGGAGTACGTCGAGGGCGAGACCATGTACTGCTCCGAGGGCCTGTTCACCCTGCCGGAGGAAATCGGCGTGGCCGTCTATGACGAGGACGGCAACATGGATCTCTATGAGACCTACTGTGGCACCGACCTGCTCAGCGACGGCTCCAACCTCCGCACCTGGTACGGCCATGTGCTGCTGGCCCCCTCCACCGCCGGGGATTACGACACCAAGACCCGCTACGACCTGTTCTATGAGCCGGACGAGCTTGTCTCCGTCCAGGACATCCTGGAGCTGACCCGCGCCCGCTTCGAGGATACTGAGTACTGCCCGGAGGAGGCCGGTGGGACTGCCCGCGTCATCGGCATCGAGCGCCAGATCAACTGCGCCGTTATCGAGACCTATCCCGACCTGCCCGCCGCTATGTGCGTCGTCACCTGGAACTGCCTCGCCAACGCGGAGCATTCCGTGTACCTGCCCATGAGCAACCTGATCACCGCTGTGGCGGATATCTACGCCAACAACCCGGAGGGCTATGTGGAGAACTTCGGCAGCTATTACTATCGCCTTGACATTGCCTTCACCCACTTCAAGCGCCTTGGCTCCCTGGCGGAGCAGAACCGCACCCTTTGGGGCGACGGCGTCCGCGCCTACTGGAACAGCGTGGAGACCAGCCTGATTGCCGAGCTGCCCTCCATCCTGGAGGAGACCGCCGCTCTGTACGCGGAGGACCCTGAGGCCGCCGCCGAGAGCATGACCAGCTATTACATCGGCCTTCAGGAGCAGACCCTGGAGGATGCAGACACCATGTTCGATGAGCTGATTTGGTACATCATCTCCAACAACAACACCACCGTGGCGGAAGCCGACAAGACCCCCTTCGTCACCTCCCTGCTGACCGTGGAGGAGGAGACCGAGGAAGCCAGCGGTGAGGCGTCCGGCGAGGCGTCTGAGGAGACCGCCGCCACCGGCACGGAGGAGAGCGATTATCAGGCGTACCTTATGGCCTTCGTGGACTCCTGTGAGGACATCCAGACCAGCGGCTCCGCTGATGACTACTATGCCCTGATCGAGGCCGGGGATTACACCAGCTTCCCGGCGGAAATGCTGTTCGACGCCACCTGGTTCGGCGAGGCCGCCATGACCTATGAGGAGTTTGTGGCCGCCGATGGCGTGTATGAGATTGCCGACCACCCCTCCAACGGCGCCATGCTGGACGGCACGGGGGAGTAATCTCCATCCAAACCTAAAAATATCTGCCCCAAAACGTCTGTTTTGAGGCAGATTTCTTATTTTACGGAGAAAATCACCGGCCCGTCACAGGGGGTGGGCTTGTGGTAGCTTTTGAAAAACGATTCCTGCGTGGATTGCAGAAGCTCCAGGGAATACTTGTTTTGGAAGGCGTCCTCCAGCAGGCGCTCGTTGGCCCAGCGGGGCAGGTCGTATACCAGGGCGCAGTACAGCAGAAAATCCGTCAGCGCCCAGGGGGTCTCGTCCACGCTCAGAACGGCCCGCAGGGGGATGGAGATGTCCCGGTCGCCGCAGGTGTTGGCGTAGGCGCGCAGCACCAGGCGGGACACGCCGCGGGGCAGGGCGGCGTTCACGGCGTAGCCCTCCGGCACGGCCCCTTCCAATGCGCGGGCGGTCAGATCCTGGGAGGCCACGGAAAGGCCCCCGCCCCCGCCGCAGGACACACCCAGCCGGGCGGCCACCCGCTCCGTGAGGGGGCTGGATACCTCCGCGTGGATGTTCTTCCGGGACAGGCGCAGCCTGTCCACCGCCCCCGCGCAGACGCACAGGGCCAGCAGGTCGTCGGGCCGTTCCCCCACGGAAAGGGTGAGCTGAGGCGTCCCGGCGGCCCGCATACGGCGGGCCAGGGCATCGCTTTGCAGGTTCAAAATGCGGGGCAGCATTTCCGGGAAAACCGTCCAGGGTGTGGTGGGCTGGCCGGTAACAGTCTCCTCCACCGATGATTTCGCGCCCCGCCGGGGCATGGACACCTCCGCCAGGGCGTAGCCCGTCTCGGAGCTTGCCAGAAGAAAGCCGTTCTGGGCAATGACGCACTGGCCGGTGTATACCTGCTGCCCTTCGCCCCCCAGGGGGCAGGCCATGATAACCACGGCCATATTCTCGTGGCTGGCCATGGCCGCCAGCTCCTCGTTTTCATAATAGGAGGAGGCGGTGGCCGCCCGGTTGGAGGAGCAGCAGAGGATGTCCAGCTCCTGGGGCTGGAGAAGCTGCTCCGCCGTCAGGGAGGGGGCCGTCAGGGGATAGACCGGCATAGGCCCGGCCTGGCGCTCCACCGCCCCATGGTTTATGTCCTCCGGCACCCCGTCCGGCAGCACCAGCATAGCCGCTCCGTCGGCGCGGGCGCGGCTGATGGCCGCCAGAACGTTTGCCATATTCTGCCCCGGCTGGCCGGGAATAATCTCCGGCGCGGCGGCGGCAACTTTGATACGCATGGCCCGTCAGCTCCTTTCAAAGACAAAAAGGCTCTCGTCGAAATACCGCAGGAGGGCGGCCCGGCCCACCACAAAATGCTCGTCGTCTATCGAGACGGTGACGGTGCCGCTCTCGTTCACCGCCGCCGCCATATCGTATTCCGGCAGGGCCGGGAAAACGTTCTCCTCCAGCTCCTGTACCAGCGCCTCCGGGTGGGCGGCGTAATAGGCCGTGTCCTCCGGGGCCTGGTAGCCGGAAATCGGGTCTCTTCCGCTGGTCAGGCAGATAAGACCTACCAGAACCGCCAGCACCACAAACAGCACGCACCCGGCGGGGCGTATGGTTTTTACAAAGCTCTGGCCCGCCGTGTCCCTGGGCTGTGGCTCCCGCCGCTCCTGCTCGTTCATATCAGTATTTGACCCGCTGGGCGATATAATCCCGCACCCGGTCGATGGGCAGCCGCACCTGCTCCATAGTGTCCCGGTCCCGGATGGTGACGCAGTTGTCCGCAGGAACCTCCCCGTCTCCTACGGTCTGGAAGTCCAGGGTGATGCAGAAGGGAGTGCCGATCTCGTCCTCCCGGCGGTAGCGCTTGCCGATGGAGCCGGTCTCGTCGTAATCGCAGGAGAAGTCCTTGGAAAGCTCCTGCACCAGCTCCTTGGCCGGGCCGGTAAGGATCTCCTTCTTGGACAGAGGCAGCACGGCGCATTTATAGGGGGCAAGCTGGGGGTGGAGGTGCAGCACGGTGCGAACGTCCGGCTTGCCCTTCTTGTCCACGCCCACCTGCTCCTCGTCGTAGGCGTCAATCAGGAAGGCCAGCATGGCCCGGTCCGCGCCCAGGGACGGCTCGATGACATAGGGGATGAACCCGGCCTCCATGCCCTCCTCCTTGTATTCCATTTTCTCCCCGGAGAAGGTCTGGTGCTGGGTCAGGTCGTAATCCGTGCGGTCGGCAACGCCCCACAGCTCGCCCCAGCCGAAGGGGAAGAGATACTCAAAGTCTGTGGTGGCCTTGGAATAGAAGCTCAGCTCCTCCTTCTCGTGGTCGCGGAGGCGAAGATTCTCCTCCGTCATGCCAAGGCCCAGAAGCCAGTCCCTGCAGAAGCCCCGCCAATACTCGAACCACTCCATGTCCGTCCCCGGCTGGCAGAAAAACTCCAGCTCCATCTGCTCAAACTCCAGGATGCGGAAGGTGAAGTTGCCCGGCGTGATCTCGTTGCGGAAGCTCTTGCCGATCTGGCAGATGCCGAAGGGCAGCTTCTTCCGGGTGGTACGCAAAACGTTTTTGTAGTCCACAAAAATGCCCT
Source organism: Oscillospiraceae bacterium (assembly GCA_021200935.1). Lineage (GTDB taxonomy): Bacteria > Bacillota > Clostridia > Oscillospirales > Oscillospiraceae > CAJOIG01. Next base: position 22,064 of record JAJQFY010000227.1, on the reverse strand, counting down.
GGGCGGTCTCGGGCCGGAGATACACGTCCGTGCCGCTCTCCTGGGTGACGCCCTGGTGGGTCTTGAACATCAGGTTAAACTTCTTGATGTCTGAAAAATCGCAGGCGCCGCAGCCGGGGCAGTGGATCTGCTTTTCCCGGATGTAGGCCACCATCTCCTCGTTGGTCATGGCCTCCACGTTCACGTCCACGCCGGTTTCATGGGCCCACTCCTCAATGAGCTTGTCCGCCCGGTGGCGGCGCTTGCAGCCCTTGCAGTCGATGAGGGGGTCGTTGAAGTTGGTAACGTGGCCGCTGGCCTCCCATACCCGGGGGTTCATCAGAATGCCCGCGTCCAGGCCCACGTTGTAGGGGCTTTCCTGGACGAACTTCTTCCACCAGGCGTTTTTGACGTTCTGCTTCATCAGCACGCCCAGAGGGCCGTAGTCCCAGGAGTTGGCCAGGCCGCCGTATATCTCCGACCCGGCGAAGATAAAGCCCCTGTTTTTGCACAGGGCCACGATTTTTTCCATGGTCTTGTCTGTCGCTTTCATCCGCATAGTGATTGCCTCTCTTTATTAGTAATGTATAATGTAGTTTTTCTTATTTTGCCCCCGGCAGCGCCGGTTCCTGGTAGTCCATGGTTCCCAGCTCGTCCAGGGTAAGCTCGAAGGAGGGGATGAAGTGTTCCAGGAAATAGTCCACCTCCGGCAGGCCGTAGCCCCGCAGGGCGTCCAGACTCTTTCGCTCCGCCTGCAAAAACTCGTCGTTCCCCGCCCGGCGCTCCTCAATGCACTTGATATACGCCGCCAGCTTGTCCGCCCCCTTCACCAGGGCCTTCAGCTCCGGGTCGGTGGGGGAGAGCAGGGGAGCGTAGGCCGGGCGCATGGCCTCCGGCAGCATATCCAGCAGCCGCTCCGAGGCCGCCGCCTCCACCTGGCGGTAGGCGGTCATCAGCTCCGGGCTGTGGTATTTGATGGGAGTAGGCAGGTCGCCGGTCAAAATCTCCCCCGCGTCGTGAAACAGGGCCATGGCCGCCGCCTGGTTGGGGTCGCAGGGCCGGTCAAAGATGTCCCGGCGAATCACCGCCAGGGCGTGGGCCAGCACCGCCACCATGTGGCTATGCTCCTGCACGTTCTCCGGGGTCAGGGAACGCATCAGCTCCCACCGCCCGATGTTCTTCATCCGGGCCATCAGCGCGAAAAAATTATCCATACCGCCTCCCGCCGGGTTCCCCGGCCTTTGCGTGATACCTTAATATACCATACGCCGCCCAGGATTTCAACGGGATTTCTTCCCGAACGATGGGTTTTTGGTTGCAATTTACAGAATGGGATGGTACAATAATTTTTTGTACGATACAACAGATACCGAAGAAAAGAGTGATAGCAGCTATGCAGGATTTGAGAAACATTGCCATTATCGCCCACGTTGACCACGGGAAGACCACCCTGGTGGACGCCATGCTCCGGCAGTCCGGGGCCTTCCGGGCCAATCAGCAGGTCATGGAGCGGGTCATGGACTCCGGCGACCTGGAGCGGGAGCGGGGCATTACCATTCTGGCGAAAAACACCGCCATCCACTATAAGGACACCAAAATCAATATCGTGGACACACCGGGCCACGCGGATTTCGGCGGCGAGGTGGAGCGCATACTGAAAATGGTCAACGGCGTTCTCCTTCTGGTAGACGCGGCGGAGGGGCCTATGCCCCAGACCCGGTTCGTGCTGGAACACGCCTTGCAGCTCGGCCACAAGGTCATTGTGGTGGTGAACAAAATCGACCGGCCCGACCAGCGGGTATATGAGGTCATCGACGAGGTTTTGGAGCTTCTGATGGATTTGGGCTGCACCGATGAGCAGCTCGACTCCCCCATGCTGTTCGCCTCCGCCCGGGAGGGCATTTGCTCCGTCTCCCCGGACGTGAAGGGGACAGACCTGACACCCCTGTTCGATGCCATCGTGGACTATATCCCCGCCCCGGAGCGGCGGGTGGAGGAGCCGTTCCAGATGCTGGTAAGCTCCCTGGACTATAACGACTATGTGGGCCGCATTGCCATTGGCCTGATCCAGCGGGGCCGCATCAGCCAGAACCAGGAGATCACCGTCTGCGATTATCACGAGGAGCGGCCCGTCCGCAAGGCCAAGGCCGTGAGCCTGTATGAATACGAGCCTCTGGGCCGGATGGCGGTGGAGCAGGCGGAGGCCGGAAGCATTATCGCCATGAGCGGCATTGGGGACGTGACCATCGGGGACACCATATGCGCCCCGGAGGCGGTGGAGCCGCTGCCCTTTGTGAAGATCTCCGCCCCCACCATCGAGATGACCTTCTCCGTCAACGACAGCCCCTATGCAGGACGGGAGGGGAAATGGGTCACAAGCCGGAACATCCGCCAGCGCCTGGATCAGGAGACCCTGAAGGACGTGTCTCTCCGGGTCACGGAGACGGACACCACCGACGCCTTCAACGTGGCCGGGCGGGGGGAAATGCACCTGTCTATCCTCATCGAGACCATGCGCCGGGAGGGGTACGAGTTCCAGGTCTCCCCGCCCCGGGTGCTGTTTAAGGAAATCGACGGGAAAAAATGCGAGCCTATGGAGCGGGTGGTGCTGGACGTTCCCTCCGAGTGCATGGGTTCCGTTATGGAAAAGCTGGGTATGCGGAAGGGCGAGTTTATCCAGATGAACCCGGTGGGCAGCCGGATGAAGCTGGAGTTTCTCGTCCCCAGCCGGGGGCTTTTCGGCTACCGCAGCGAGTTTCTGACCGATACCCGGGGCGAGGGCATTATGGCCTCCGTGTTCGACTCCTACGCCCCCGTGAAGGGGGAGCTGAAGCGGCGGAACACCGGCTCCCTGGTGGCCTTCGAGACCGGCCAGGCGGTGGCCTACGGCCTCTGGAACGCCCAGGACAGAGGCGCGCTGTTCATTGGCCCCGGCACGGACGTATACGAGGGCATGATCGTGGGGGAGTGTCCTAAAAAGGAGGACGTGGTGGTAAACGTCTGCCGCTCCAAGCACCTGACCAACACCCGGGCCTCCGGCTCCGACGAGGCTCTTCGCCTTGTCCCGCCCCGGCAGATGAGCCTGGAGCAGTGCCTGGAATTTATGGCCGACGACGAGCTGCTGGAAGTCACCCCGGAGCATCTGCGCCTTCGCAAGCGCGTCCTGAATCACGAGCGCCGCATGAAGGCGGAGCATCGGAAATAATCGGCTGGACACGGGAGGTGACAGAAATGCCGACAGACAGAGAGTCAGACGAGATCAAAAAGGCCATGGCCTATGATCTGATCGATATCATTGAATCCTCCCCTGAACAGACAAGCTATACGCCGAAGGAAATCAAAAAGCTGATAAAATCCTATATCGCCGCGTCTACACAAAAATAATCATATCGGCAAAACCCCAAGGGCCGCAGGAGCCGCTGACAGCGCTTCCGCGGTCCTTAACATATTGCACAGAATGTCTAGTCCGCCTATGGGTAATCAGTATTTTCCTGAAATATGGATACAATTTCTATCACATTAAATCAAATTTTTGTTGACGCATGGAAAGAGAAATGGTAAACTTACCTAAAGGTAATCATTATAAAAAGTTACAACAAGCTGATTGCCAAATTATTCAAGGAGGATTTTCTGTGAAAAAAGACTATTAGCCCTGGTATGTGCAGCGGTTCTGCTGCTTGGCTGCAGCATCCCTGCTATGGCGGCGGAGTCCCGCAGCGACCGCGTGTTGGAGCTTGACGGCTACGACATGGTGGAGGTTCCCGACATCGTCTCCTACGACAGCGAGGTCGTTATGACCTACATCCAGGAGTTCGCCAACTTCACCCAGGTTCCCCGGCCCAGCCACTATACCACCAAAATGACTGAGCACCTGACCGTGTGGGCCGAGGCCAGAGGCATTGAGTACGAGACCGAGGAAATCGGCAACGTCATCATGTATCTCCCCGCCACCGAGGGCCTGGAGGACGCCCCCACCGTTATCTTCCAGGGCCACATCGACATGGTGGCCGCTACGGACGAGGGCGTGGAGCATGACTGGCAGAACGACCCCCTGGATCTGATCTGGTCCGAGAACAGCCTGACCGCTGACGGTACCTCTCTGGGCGCGGACAACGGCTCCGGCGTGGCCTTCATGCTGACATATATGGACTATGCCGACGAGTTTGAGCATGGCCCCCTTCGCTTCATCTTCACCGTGGATGAGGAGGACGGCCTGCTGGGTGCCGCCGCTCTGGACGCTAAGTATCTGGAGGGCGCCGACTACATGATCAACGTGGACGGCGGCTACGGCGGGGCAGTCATCGCCTGTGCCGGCGGCAAGTACTTCACCTACTCCCATGAGGCTGAGTGGGTTTATGTTCCTGAGGGTTACACCGCATATACCCTTGAGTTCTCCGGCCTGCAGGGCGGTCACTCCGCCGGTGTTGGCAACGGCAAGGCCAACGGCCTGGTAGCCATGGCTGACGCTCTGGTCTCTCTGCACCAGGCGGGCATCGACTTCAACCTGGTAAGCCTGGAGGGCGGCAACGCCACCAACGCCATCCCCAGCAGCAGCAAGGCCACCATCGTGCTGGAGGATACGGACGCCGCCGCGGAGGTTCTGGACAACTTTGCCAAGCTGTTTAAGGAGTCCTATGAGGCCACCGAGACCGAGTACACCTTCACCTACGGCGTCTCTGATGAGACCGTAGAGATGGCGCTGGACGCTGACCTGTCCGTCACCTTCGTGCAGCTCATGAGTTCCGTTCCCAACAACATTCACACCCTGCTGGCCACCGCCGAGGGGACGGAATCCTCCTCGAACCTGGGCCTGGTCTCCGTGGCCGAGGATGAGGTGTCCTTCACCTGCTTCATGCGCAGCTCTTCTACCTTCCAGGCTGAGCAGATCACCCTGATCAGCTACAACCTGGCCGAGCTGAGCGGCTTCGACCTGGATATCCCCGTAACCATCGCCACCTGGCCCCTGAAGGCCAATAACCTCCTCTCCGAGATTGCCGCAGAGGTCTTTTATGAGCTGACCGGCGAGGAGTACACGCTCAGCGCTATCCACGCTGGCGTGGAGTGCGGCGAGTTTGCCGAGAAGGATGAGGATCTCTACATCATCTCCACCGGCATCAGCGGCGGCAGCGACGGCCACACCACCGCCGAAGCCATGAACTTTGACCTGGTAGAGGTCGGCATCGAGTTCCTGACCACCCTGGCCACCACCCTGGCCTACGAGGGCTAAAACTAATTCCCAAAAAAAACAAGGAGGGCTTCGGCCCTCCTTTGTTATTAAGGCTGTCAAAAAACAGCGGAACCGCCCGAGCCGGAACCGCTGTTTTTGCGTGTAAGCGTATAATTTCTTCGATCCGTTGGGGCTTTACAGAATGGGCGGGAGGAATTATAATTGACGTAGAAACATTGTTAGGAGGGTGCGGCCATGGCGGATAAAGATAAAAATACGCAGGACGGAAAGAAGAAAAAGAGCGGCTCCTATGTCAGCTACAAGTCTATGGGACTGATAGCGGGCCTGCTGTTTGGGGTGGCCTACGGGGCGGCCTTGGACAGCTATGGGCTGGGAATCCCCCTGGGGGTCTGTATGGGCGTGTGCATTGGAGCTGTTTTAGACAGGCAGAAGAGAAAATGACAATAAAGCTAAAAAATCAAGACAGATTATTATACGAGAAAACCTTCGACGTGGCCATGCGGGACTGCGATATGTTCCGGCGGCTGAAGCCCTCTGCGGTGCTGACTTTGTTTCAGGACTGCTCCGAGGACTTGACGGAAAATTGGGGGGTGGGCCTGGACTGTATGCTGGACGGCGGCTTTATCTGGGTGGTAGCCAGGGTGAGCTGTCAGGTGACGGCCCTGCCCTGCCACGGCCAGCCCGTCACCTTCCGGGGCTGGGCTGGTCGGAGCCAGATGGGGATTTACCCCTACTCCTACCATATTCTGGATCAGGAGGGCCGGGAGATGATAACCGGCAGCTCCCTCTGGACGGTGGCGGATGTGCATACCCACTCCATGATGGGTTCCAATGTCCCTCGCCCCACGCTCCCAAGCCCGGAGGGGGAGGGGGAGGATTCCTTCCTGCCCAAAATGCGGCCTATCCCCAATCCCTCCACCTTTCAGACCACCTCCCGGCAGGTGCGCTACAGCGAGACGGATATCAACGGACACCTGACCAACGCCCGGTACCTGGACTGGGTCTGTGACCTGGCCCCCCAGGAATTTCACCAGACCCACCCTATGACCGGCCTGCGGATAGACTACCGGGCCGAGTGCCGCCCTGGCGAGGACATCCCCCTGGATTGGTCTCTGGACGAAACCCGCCTATGGTGCCGCAGCCAGGGCCGGTTTTCCGCAGCGGTGTTTTTCTAGCGCTTTTCTATCCCAAGACTTGACGCTTCAAAACCCCCGCTTTGCGCTTTTGTGACAGGCGCAAAGCGGGGGTAAAGCTGTATGGGACGATTGTGGAGAGGCAAATGCAGGAATTGTATATATGTGCCTGTTACACCACCAAAAAGGTGCAGGTGCCGGGGGCCATGGTTAGGGTCCCGGCGGGCTGGGCGGCGGGGGACAGGTCGGGCATGAGTTGCTCGATGCCGCCGTTCTTGCTTTGTTTCATTCTTTGATTTCTCCAGCGAGAGGGCTCGATTTATTGCTCTGAGGCACCGGCCCCGGCGTTTTTGCTGCCCTTGAAGAACACGGTGACGATGTCTATCACGGCCTCAACAATCAGCATAATGGCGGTGAAGTTCCAGAGGAACGCGGTGGTGGAGAGAGGATGGCTGAGAATAACGATGGCGGCTACGATGGAAATCACTGTGCTGATCAGGGCCAGGAACCACTGGGGCCGCTTCAGCCGCAGCAGGTCAACGGTGTACTGGGCCTTCACGAAGCCCATCACCAGCATGACGATGCCGTAGATAATGGTAACAGCCGGGAAAACGGCGGTGAGCCAGCTTGGGCGAATGATGAAAAACAGGCCCACGGCGATTTCCACCAGGCCCACGGTCAGCCGCCGCTCGTGAATGGCCAGCTCCGCCGGCTGGCGCAGGTGGGCAATGACGTTGATGGCGCCCATCACGATCAGGACAATGCCGCCCAGGACGATGATGCCGGAGGTGAATGCGGTGGGGTTGATAAAGAGCAGTATGCCCACAATGATCTCCGCCGCGCTGACAAGCAGGCTGCTGGAATTTTCCTTGATTGCTTTCATGGTTAAAAACACCTTTCCGCCCGTGAAACGGGCCATAAATTTGCTTCAGGTTGACATTTGCCGCCGGAAGTGATACGATTGACACGGTGAGACAAATGTCTCTGCGGACAATAGTAGCACACCGCACAGGAAAAATCCATAGGAAGCCGCTGGAAATAGACAGTTCATATAAATCTGTATCGCGGAAACAAATTTGGAGGCTTGTGTCATGCCGGAAGAAAAAACAGAGCTGGAGAAGCACAGAATACAGCGCCTTTCCGGGGCGGAATCCAATCGAATATCGAGAGAGTGCCTGCGAACGGCGCTGATTCACCTGCTCAGTGAAAAGGAGCTGCAAAAAATATCCGTCACGGAGCTTGTCAGCCGCGCCGGGGTGTCGCGGGCTACCTTTTATAGGAATTACGCCACCAAGGAGGAACTGCTGGCGGAGGTGTCGGACTCCGTGACCCAGGAACTCAGCAGTGTCCTTCAAGCGGCCTTTCAGGGCAGAGGATATGAACAGTACCTTGCTTTTTTCCAAAAGGTGTGGGGCAACAAGCGCCTGGCCCATAATTTTATGATTACCAAGATACCCCTTGGCTCTGTGCTGTCCAGGCCCTCCCTGGCGGAGCGGGACGGCCTGCCGGAGAGCGCCGAAAAGCATTACTTAAACTTGGCCTTTGAGGGGGCGTTTGTGAACATTGTCCGGGGCTGGCTGCAATCCGAGATGCGGGAGACCCCGGAGGAAATGGCGGCCCTGTGTGTGGAGATACTGGCCGGGGCCAAGCAGGATATTTCGTGACAGCCAGGGGGAACTTTTCGTCCGTCAGCAAAAAACCTTGGGATAATATCAAGGTCAGCCGTTGACAGACGGGCGAAATAGGACTATTATATAAGTATGATTTTAGCCTCTTCTGCGGAAGGGCGTATTTTTTTGGAGGAAGCATGAAGAAAAACAATAGTAAGCCGCTGCCCGCTATCATCGGCGCACTGGTTGTGCAGCTTTGCGTGGGCATCCTGTACCTGTGGAGCGTGTTCAAAACGCCCATCGTCACCGCGTTCAACTGGAACGCCTCCGCCGCGGGGATGGTGTCCTCGTATATGATCTTTGCCTTTGTGTTCGGCAACCTGATCGGCGGCTTCATCAACGACAAGAAGGGCCCCAAGCTGACCTGCTTTCTGGGGGTCATCCTGTTCTCCCTGGGCGTGGGCCTGACCGCGTTCCTGACGGAGAAGACCATTTCCCTCATCTATGTCACCTATGCCGTCATGGGCGGCCTGGGCTCCGGCTTCGCCTACGGCGCCTGCATTAGCTGCATCCAGAAGTGGCTGCCCCACCGCCGGGGTCTGGCCTCTGGCCTGGCCTGCGGGGCCTTCGGTCTGTCCACCGTGGTGTTTACCCCCCTGTCCAACGCCCTGATGAATGTGTTCACCACAGACGGCGTGGTGAACTTCACCCCGGTGTTTCTGATCCTGGCCGGTGTGTTCCTGGTGCTGGGCCTTGTTGCCAGCAGCTTTGTGAGCCTTCCCAGCGAGGAGTACATCAAGAGCCTGAACCTGCCGGAGAAGGCCGTTTCCGGGGGCGAGAACTACACCCTGGGCCAGTCCATGAAGCAGCCCGCGTTCTGGTGCCTGTTCTTCTCCATCTTCTTCATCAACGGCACATGGAACCTTTGCGTACCGCTGATTAAGGATCTGGGTATGACCCGTGGTCTGGCGGAGAGCGCCGCCATCGCCTGCGTGTCCTTCACCGGCATCACCAACGCCCTGGGGCGCATTATCATGTCCACCCTGAGCGATAAGCTGGGCCGTGCCAATACCATGTATATCTTGTCCGGCCTGACCTTTGTGGGCGCTGCGCTGATGACCTTCATCACCGGCTATGGCTATTTCGCCACCATCGCCATTATCGCCTTTGCCTATGGCGGCCCCTCCGCCCTGAATGCCGCCCTCTGCACCGACCTGTTCGGGGCGAAGCACTCCGGCACTAACTACGGCGTGGCCATGCTGGCCCTGGGCTTCAGCTCCATTTTCTTCAACTGGGTGTCCAACAACATCCTGAAGGCCACGGTGGAAAACGTCACCTCCACCTTTATTATGGGCGCCATCACGGCCCTGATCCCTGTGGTGCTTATGATTATTATCCAGCGCACCCTGAATAAGCGGGACGCCGCCAAGGCCGAAAGCTGAGATGCTGCCGAATATGAAAAAGTCCGACCTGCAAGGGCCGGGCTTTTTCATAACTTTTCTCATAACTTTTTATAAAAAAGATATAAAAATCTGAAAAAAAACCTTACATCCACCGTAAAAAAGTGCTATAATGTGTATGCAATGGAGAACTGCGCCTGTTTGCTGGACGGGCGCTGTATCTAACTTTTTTTAAGGGAGTGTAGTGCTTTGTATAAGGTGGGCGATCTGATTTTATATGGGGGAACCGGCGTGTGCCGGGTGACGGGGATTGTGCCAAAGCGGGCCAGCAGGACGGCCCCGGAGAGATTGTATTATGTGCTGACCCCATTATATCAGACCGGCACAATTACCACGCCGGTGGATAACGACAGGGTGTTCACCCGCCCGGTCATCAGCCGGGAGGAGGCCATGAACCTGATCGACCAGATACCAAATATCCATGCAGAGGCGTATAACAACCAAAATCTCCAGCAGCTCGAAAACCATTATAAAACCGAGCTGGAGAGCCATGACTGCCTGGATCTTCTGCGTCTTACCATGTCCACCTATCGGAAGAAGAGGGAGCGGGAGCAGGCCAAGCTGAAATTCGGCGCGGTAGACCGCCGGTACATGGAGCGGGCGGAAAATCTCCTCTTTGGGGAGCTTGCCGTGGCGCTGGACATCACGCGGGAAAACGTGCAGGACTTCATCCACGCCCGGCTGGACGTGGCGGCGGAGGCGGAATAAAAGAATATTACACAAGCAGCAGGAGCGGTTCGGTTTGAACCGCTTCTTGTCATTTTACCGGCATTTCCCGGTTCATAAACTCCTGGGTGAAGCGTATAAACTGCCGCTCAATGCTTTGCGGCCTGCATTGCCTGCCGCAGCCAATGTGCAGAAGGTAGGAGCCGTATTGTTCGTCCAGCGGAAACAGCTCCAAAACGCCGTCGGTGATTTGGTGGGCATAGTGAGAAGAGGCATAGCTTTGCGGATGGATTGTGGCGGCAGAGCCGATCTCACAGAGACTGTGAAGCAGGGCGGAATTGCTTACCTCACGGATTTGACCGCTGTCAATATGGGCTTTTTCCAAGGCGCTTAGAATGGGGTTGGACACATCGGGCGGTGACGTGAGAACAACAAAGGGCAGCGGCTTGAGCTGCGCCAGATCGCCGGAGGTGGAAAGCTGTTGGCGCAGACAAGCCGTGTTGCCGCCAAAGGTCTTTTTCAATAGTTCATCTTGGACAACAACTGCAAGCGTATCTTTCCAGACGGGATACCATGCCAGATGGCTGTCCAAATCGGCAAACGGTGACGAGAAAAGAATGCCGGACGCAAAGGAATCCATTTTTTCGTGGGATTGAAGCGTTATCGTATATTCGGGATGTTCTCTCTGAAAGGCCGCAATCAGTTTGGGCAGAAAAGGGGGCGCTTCCTTTGCGCTTATATGAATCAGGAGGCTGTATTTTTCCTCGGCTGATTCTAGCTGCTGAAGCATTTGAGCCTTTCGGTCGAGAATATCCCTGGCCCCCTCGGCCACGCACTGCCCGGCCTCCGTCAGGGCAATGGGTCTTGTGCGCTGCACCAGCGTGACGCCCAGCTCATCCTCCAGGCGGCGGAGGGATTCGCTCAGGGTCTGCTGGGATATAAACAGTCGTCTGGCCGCCGCCGTAATGCTGCCGGTCTGCGCGATGGTCAGGAAGTATTCAAGCTGCGTAAAGTTCATGGTATACCTCCATAGAGGGGGAATTATCGTGTTTTTCCTGTGATTCTTTGGAAAGACCTGTTGGACGGGAGAGAGGTCATATGATATTCTTTTATATAGAACCAAGTTAATTATACCACAATAAAGGAGGAAAATCTATGAAATCCAAACGGTTCTGTTTTGCGTTGTTGGCAATGGTAGTGCTGCTTTCGGCATTGCTGCTGGCTTCCGGCTTTGCCTTCTGTTCAGGGGAGGCCACGGGGGAGGCATCCAGCGACCTGCCGGAGAATTTCTATTTTATGGAAGACGTTACCATTGGCGGCGAGACCACGGGAGGAAAATATTACATTTATATCTCGCCCGACCTGTATGATTTTGACATCCTGTCCAATTTCCTGAACAGTGTGTTCTTTGTCTATCCTGACACGGCGCCTGCCAGCGCGGAGGAGGCATACGAGATGATTCAGGAGCTGGGGCTTATTGACATTGCGGATCAGGCCCCCGGCTGCGTTGTGGTGCCTCTGCCGATAAACGGGGATAGCTGGAGCGAGGACGACCTGGCGGTCTATTATGAGGCCCAGTATTATCTGGCCGGCGGCGTGATCACCATGGGCGACAACGGGCCGGAGGGAGAGTATGACCGGCATACCATGAACACCCTGCAATATATTATCGCGGAGGGCAGCGGCGCTACCTTTGTGAACAACGTCCTGTCCCAGAACGCCTCCCGCATTGCCGGTATCCTGACCTTTGGCGGTGAAATTGACGAGACGCTGCCGGAGGGGCTGGCCATACCCGCTTACCTGGTGAATGCCTCGGAGGAGGCCGTCGCTTATTACAAGGCGGTCAACGAGGTGGACGCAGAGGAGGGGAATATATTCTATAACAGTGAATATGCCCAGAAAAAGGTAATCGTTGCGGAAGGCACAGACGAATTGGATGCGGAGCTGATTGAGGATGCCTGGGCCAGCCTTTTGAGCCGTACCATGCGGCTGTCTGTCAGCGCCAACCTGGTTCTGGACTCCCAGGATATGAGCGATTGGATTTTGATGGATTGGCCAAATCTGGGGGAGCTTGGCATTGAACAGATTTACCATACCATGAACGATGGGGATATGGATCGGGATATTTATGATTTTGTCCCCCAGTCTGTACTGGACAGCGGGGAGGAGGTTCCTCTTGTTCTGGTGCTTCACGGCGGCAACGATGACCCGGTGAATGTGGTCAAATCCTGTGGCTGGGCGCAGCTTGCGGCAGAGGAAGAATTTATAGTAATCGCGCCGGACTATCAGTATTATGATGACGCCTTTCTGTATGAGGTAATTCAATACGCTATTGAGACCTATTCCATAGATACATCCAGGATATATGTCTTTGGCTTCTCTATGGGCGGAAAGAGTACCGCGTCCCTGGCCTTTGCTTACCCGGATTTGATCGCGGCAGCGGCGCCCTTTGGGGCTACAGACAATGCAAGCGATACAGAGGAGCTTGTCATGGATGCGGAGAGCTATGATATGCCGTTCATTTTCATGGTAGGAACCAATGACAGCCTGAGCTGCACGGTAGTCGATGACATTACGCAGATGACGGTGCTGGACGCCGGGGCCTCCTTCTGGGCGAACATCCTGGATGTTAATGAAATAGAGCATGGGGAGGAAGATTTTGAGGCCCAGGAGTATTGGGGCTTTGTGCCGGACGAAAAGTTTACCGTGGTGGACAGAGGCTTGAGCTATGAGTATAGCTGCTATAGCAGCGATGAATACAGTGTGCCGCTGGTAGAACTGGTAGCGTTTATAGACGCAGGACACGCCAACAGCGATTATCAGGCCACTGCCGCCTGGGAGTTTATGAGCCAGTTTGCCCGTGCCGAGGACGGCAGCTTGATTGAGATTGGGTAAGCCTGCGGCGTAAGCGGCTGTACCCCCCCTAACCCAAAACCCGCAGCGTCTGTTCAACAGTCGCTGCGGGTTTTCCGCGTTTAGGCTTTGAGGCGTCCGTTATTCCTGCTCCACCCGGAGCTTTTCCACCCGCTTGCCGTCGGCCTCCAGGACGGTGACGGTGAGATTTTTGTAGGTCACGCGGCAGCCAGGGGCGGGGAAACCGCCTACCATTTCCATGACCCAGCCGCCCACGGTCTCGCTTTCAAAGTCGAAGGACTTCTCGTCCAGCTCGGTCAGCTCCAGGAAATCCCCAATGGGCAGGTCTCCGTCCAGCTCCCACAGGCCGTCGCCGGTCTGCACCACCTCCGGGGCGAACTCGTCCGTCTCGTCCCAGATGTCGCCCACCAGGGATTCCAGCACGTCCTCCATGGTGATGACCCCGGCGGTGCCGCCGTACTCGTCGGTGACGATGGCGAGATGGGTCTGGCGGGAGCGAAGCTGCTCCAGCACGGCGGGGAGCTTTACGGTTTTATAAATCCAGCAGGGCTGGCTGAGCAGAGGCCGCAGGTCGTGGGCCTCCCCGTCCAGCATGGCCCGGTACAGGGCGTTGAGATGCAGAATGCCGATGATGTTGTCCGTGTCCCCCTCGTATACCGGCAGGCGGGAATAGGGGGCGTCGGCGGCGAGGCGGAGAATGTCCTCCCAACTGTCGTCGATGTTGATAGCCAGCATATCCACCCGGGAGGTCATAACCTGGCTGGCGGAGATATCCCCAAAATCCAGGGCGGCCTGGAGCAGCTCGCTGCGCTCCTCGTCCAGCACGTCCTCGTCCTCGGCGGTCTCGATAATGGATTGCAGTTCCTCCACCGCCGCCTCCTGGTCGTTTTCCTCGTCGTCTGTCGGCAGATGGCCGGTAATCAGATTAATCAGGGAGGTGACGCACCAGATCAGGGGCTTTAGGACGATGGACAGCCCCTTTACCGGCCCGGCCACGGCGGGGGCCAGGCGGTTGGCGTTTTTCTTTGCCAGAATCTTGGGGATCGTCTCGCCGCAGACGATAATAATAACCGTGTCAATCACTGTCGCCAGGGTGGCGCAGGCCCCCTCCGCCGCGCCGGTGCTGGCGGCCAGCCCCAGGGCGATCACGGAGCAGAGAGAGGAGGAGGCCACATTTACCAGATTGTTTCCAATTAAAATGGCGCTCAGGGCGTCCTCAAATCTGTCCAAAAGCTCCAGGGCCGTCCTGGCGGAACGGCTGCCGTCCTCCGCGGCGTTTTCCAGCCGGAGGCGGTTGGCGGAGGAGAGGCTCATCTCTGAGGCGGAGAAAAAGCCGGACAGGGCCACGCATATGAGCAGAGCCACAATGTAACCAGTCATGCCTCCTGGCCTCCTTCCTCCGGCTGGCCGGGAAGCTGCCGGACAACCAGCTTGCGGATGCGGTGCTTGTAGATGTCGGACACGGTAAATTCCAGGTCGTGGTACAGGAATTTATCCCGCTGGGCGGGCATCAGCTCGAACTGCTCCAGCGTCCACTCCGTCAGGGACTTGTGGGCCAGCTCCGGGTCGTCCTCCGGGTCATCGTAGCCCAGAAGCTCAAAGACCTCGTCCGCGTCCATCTGGGCGTCTACCTCATATCGGCCCCCGCCCAGGGGATGGAAATGCTCCTCTACCACGTCCTCCTCGTCCCAAATCTCGCCCACCAGCTCCTCCAATATGTCCTCCACCGTTACAAGACCCAGGGTGCCGCCCCAGGCGTCGGTGACGATGGCCATATTCAGCCGCTTTTTGCTCATCTCCGGCAGCAGGGCGTCTACGTTGGTGCCGGCGGGGACGAAATACGCCTCGTCCAGAAGCGCCCGCAGCTCCACGCTGTCCCCCTGCTCCAGCCAGGTTTTTATGTACTTGCGTATTTGCAGAACGCCGACAATGTTGTCCACCGTCCCGTCGTATACAGGCAGGCGGCTGTGCCGGTGGGAGCGGATAAAGTCCATGACCCTGTCCACCGGCCAGGATATGTCCACCGCCGCCATGTCCACCCGCGCCGTGAGGACGTGATCCACGGTGATGTCCCCAAATTCCAGGGCGGACTGCACCAGGTCGCCCTGGGTCTCCTCCAGGCTCCCGGCGTCGGTCATGTCCTCAATGATGTCGTAAAGCTCGTCCTCCGTGACGGAGACCTCCTCCTCGTTTCCCGGCGTCAGCTTCGCCACGGCCTGGCCGATGGCGGTCAGCACGGCGGAAATGGGGGTGAAAATACGCATAAAAAAGCACAGCGAACCCGCGAACCTGAGACAGATTCGCTCGCTGTATTTGCGCGCTATGGTTTTTGGCAGCATCTCCCCGGCGAAAAACAGCGCCAGCGTGGTGACGAGCGTACCCCAAACAACAGCGCCTGTTCCCCACAGCCTTGTGACCAGCAGGGTGACAATGGCGGCGGCGGACAGGTGAATGATGTTTGTGCCAATTAGGATGGTCGTAATGGCCCGGTCAAAATTGTCCAGAATCCACAGGGCCTTCTCCGCCTGGGCGTCGCCCTTTTCCTGCCGGGCGCGAACGCGGGCGCGGGAGGCGCAGGCGAAGGAGGACTCCATCAGTGCAAAATAGGCTGCGCCGAGCAAAAGCAGGGCCAGCGCCAGGATCGACAGCCAACTGCCATCATCCATGGGGGATAACCACCTCTTATTTCTTGGTAGGATAGCGGGCCAGGCCCGCCGCCCGCCCCGGCCCAGGCCGGTGCGGAGCTAAAATATTACAATATTATAACATGAGAAGTTGCCCCCGTCAACTGCCGGATTCGCCAATTTGGAGAAGGAGAGAAAAGCGCCTGTTCCTGCGTCGCTCCGATTTTGCTGATTCTTGACAAACCAGGGGGACGAGCTTATAATAAAAATATAGCGCGGCAGTCGGAATATGGCTGCGTACAGTTTGCCCAGTCAATGGGCGAAAAGGAAAAAGAAAAACACTTTGGAAAAGGGATCGGAGGTATATACGGATTATGAGAGCATTTGGTATATTTTTGGGCGGAATGGTGCTTGGCTCCGTGGGCGTTAAGCTCCTTTGCAGCAAGGAAGCGAAACAGGTCTATGTCCAGTGTGCCGCCGCTGCGCTGCGGGCAAAGGACAGCGTAATGAAAACAGTCAGCGCCGTGCAGGAAAACGCGGAGGACATTCTGGCTGAGGCCAGAGAGGTCAATGCAGCCCGCGCCGCCGCCTCGGAGACCGCCGCCTTTGAAGATGTGGTGGTCGAGGCGGAGGAGGAATCGACGCCTGAACCGACGGAGGCTGAATAATTTGCAATGGCTTTTCCCGGCGCTGCTGCGCCGGGAAAACTTTATACAGCGGGCGGCTGTGAAACGGTCAGCCCTGAATGGGAGAGATACAATTTGAGATTTATCATAAAACACGCTATAGCGGGCCGTCTGCGGGTGCATATGGATCAGGACGCCATGACCTGCGCCCAGGCGGACACGCTGCAGTATTATTTGGAGGGACTGGAGTTCGTTACCCGCGTCAAGGTGTACGAACGGACTGCGGACGCCGCCGTGGAATATACGGGGGAGCGGGCCGCGCTGATCGAGGCGCTGCGGAAATCCCGTTATGAAAGGGTTCAGCCTCCGCAGGAGATGCTGGACAGCTCCACTCGTGCGCTGAACGGAGAATTTCAGGAGAAGCTGGTTCTGCAGGTGGCGCGGCGGGTGCTGTTTAAAGCGTTCCTTCCTGCCCCTGTGCGGACGGTTCTGACCGTGATTCGTTCTGTCCGCTACATAACCAAGGGGCTGGACTGCCTGCGCCGGGGAAAAATGGAGGTGCCGGTTCTGGACGCTTCCGCCATTGCCGTATCCATTCTTCGGGGCGACGCGGATACCGCCGGTTCCGTCATGTTTTTGCTGGGGGTAGGCGAGCTTTTAGAGGACTGGACGCACAAGCGCTCGGTAGGTGATCTGGCGCGGAGTATGGCCCTGCGCGTCGATCAGGTGTTTAAGCGGGTGAACGGTCAGGATATCCCTGTCCCAGCCGCTTCGATACAACCGGGCGACCAGGTGGCGGTCTATATGGGCAGCTCTATTCCCTTTGACGGCGACGTGGTCGAGGGGGAGGCTATGGTGAACCAGGCTTCCCTGACGGGGGAGAGCCAGCCGGTGAGGAAAATACCCGGCAGCTATGTGTATGCCGGTACGGCAATAGAGGAGGGGTCGCTGACCGTTCAGGTGCGGGCTGTCTCCGGCTCCACGCGGTATGGGCGCATTATTGCCATGATTGAGGATTCGGAAAAGCTGAAGTCGGCGGTGGAGAGCAAGGCGGAGCATCTTGCTGACCGGCTGGTACCCTATACACTGGCCGGGACTGTCCTTGTGTGGCTGCTGACCCGGAACGTGACCAAGGCCATGTGTGTGCTGATGGTAGATTTTTCCTGCGCCTTAAAGCTGGCCATGCCTATCACCGTTCTGTCCGCCATGCGGGAGGCCAATGCCCACAACATCACGGTAAAGGGCGGAAAATATCTGGAAGCGCTGGCCCAGGCGGACACCATCGTGTTCGACAAGACCGGCACGCTGACGATGGCCCGGCCCACCGTTCGGCAGGTGATTCCCTTTGCCCGGTGGGATGAGGATGAAATGCTGCGGGTGGCGGCCTGCCTGGAGGAACATTTTCCTCATTCCATGGCGAAGGCAGTTGTTCGGGCCGCTAAGGATCGCGGTCTGGATCACGAGGAAATGCACTCTCGTGTGGATTATGTTGTGGCCCATGGAATCGCAAGCCATATCGGCGCGGAACGTGTGGTCATTGGCAGCTATCACTTTGTCTTTGAGGACGAGGGCTGTACGGTTCAGCAGGAGCATAGGGCCGATCTGGATCGGCTGCCGGGGGATTGCTCCTATCTGTTTTTGGGCATAGGCGGGCAGCTCGCGGCGGTCATCTGTGTGGAGGATCCCCTGCGGCAGTCGGCGCCTGCCGCGATTGCCGGACTACGGGCTGAGGGATTTCAAAACATCGTTATGATGACCGGGGACAGCGAGCGAACAGCCGCCGCCATTGCCGCCCGTGTGGGTGTGGACGCCTATTACTCGGAGGTTCTGCCGGAGGACAAGGCTGCCTTTATCCAAAAGGAACGGGCCGCGGGCCATAAGGTGGTTATGATCGGAGACGGTATCAATGACTCTCCGGCGCTGTCTGAGGCGGACGTGGGCATCGCCATTGGCGACGGCGCGGCCACAGCCCGCGAGATCGCGGACATCACGATTGCCGCCGGGAGCCTGGAAGAGCTTGTGACGCTCCGCCGTCTCAGCCGCGCCATGATGAGGCGCATTGACCGCAATTATAGGGCCATTATGGGCGTGAATGGCGCGCTGATCGCCCTGGGACTTTTGGGAGCGGCCCAGCCGACGGCCACCGCGTTTATGCACAATGCCTCCACCATCGTGATCGGATTGGACAGTATGCGGGATTTGCTGCCCCCGGTGTGAACGGCGTTCCGCGCAAAAGGCCGGGCATCGTTCAGAAATGGACGGAGAAGGGCCGGAAACGGGAAATACCGTCATAAAATGAACATTACATATTTACAGAAATCATATAAGCAAGACAGTTGTTCCGGGCTGGGTTTTTATGGTACAATAAGAAGGCAAGAATGTTTTAGATGAAGGGCGTGTTTTTATTTTTATGGATAAATATAAGCTGTATGATTCAAAATTCATCTCCATGGACGAGGTGCTGGGGAAAATCAAGACCGGGGACGTGATCGCGGTGGCGGCCTACGGGAACGAGCCGGTGGAATTTCTCCGCCGCCTCCATGAGATACGGGATCGGGGCGTCCGGGATGTGACCATTTGGCTGGCGAACCCCCAGGAGGAATACCCCTTCCTGACCATGGACGGAATGGAGGACGTGATCTCCATTCTCTCCATCTTTTACGGGCCGAGCCTGCGGCGGCTCCACTCCACCGGGCGGGTCAGCTTTGTGCCGAATAACCTGCATATGTGCTTCCAGGCCATGTATGAGACCAAGCGGCCCAATGTGTTCGTGGGGGCGGTGGCCCCTATGGATCGATACGGCTATGTGTGCATGTCCACCAGCCAGCAGATGGAGCTGGAGCTGTTCGACACCTGTGAGACCGTGATTTTGGAGATAAACCCCAACCTCCCCTATACCAGCGGCACCACCCGCATATCGGCGGAGAAGGTGGATTACTTTGTGGCAGGGGAGCGGGAGGTCTCCACCTCGCCCGTTTATCCCCGGACGCAGGTGCAGGAGACCATCGCGGACTACGCCGCGAGCCTGATACACGACGGGGACACCATTCAGCTCGGCATCGGCGGTATGCCGGACGCGGTGGCCGAGCGGCTGATGGATCGGCACGATTTGGGCATCTATACGGAAATGCTGGGCTCCGCCATGGGCAAGCTGATGGAGTGCGGCGCCGTGAGCAACAGCCGGAAGATGTTCTACCGCAACCGCTCCATTGCCGCCTTCGCCTGGGGCGACCAGGGGCTGTATGACTACATCAACGGAAATCCCATGGTGGAGCTGCTGCCGGTGCATTATGTAAACGACCCCTTTAATATCGCCAAAAACGACAACATGGTTTCCGTGAACACGGCGCTGGAGATTGACCTGACCGGCCAGATATGCTCGGAGACCCTGCTTGGCAAGCAGTATTCCGGCACCGGCGGGGCCTGGGACTTCGCCTACGGCGCGTTTCACGCGAACAATGGCCGGGGCATTATCGCCCTCCAATCCACCGCCAAGAGCGGCACCATTTCCCGCATTGTCCCCCAGCTCACGGCGGGGAGCGTGGTGTCCATTCCCCGGAACATTGTGGATATGGTGGTGACGGAGTACGGCGTGGCCCACCTGCGGGGGAAATCCATCCGCCAGCGGGTGGAGGAGCTGATTGCCGTGGCCCACCCCGATTTCCGGGCGGAGCTGCGGAAGGAAGCCAACCGTTTACAAATATGGTAAGAGAGGAGGGCTGCACAGCATGAAGATACAATCCATTCTTGGCCCTATTGACACGGCGGATCTGGGGCCGACTTTGATGCACGAGCATATTAGCTGCGCCGACTGGTCTATGCGGATGAGCTTTGGGGATAAATTCTTTGACGGGGACACGGTGGTGGCCCTGGCGAAAAAGGCGTTCGCCCCGGTGCAGGCCATGGGGGTGAAGACCGTTGTGGACGGCACACCCTATAACCTGGGGCGGGATTTGTCTCTTATCCGGGCCACGGCGGAGGCCACGGGGCTGAACATCATTGCCTCCTGCGGCTTTTATTTCCAGGAGGAGCCGTGGCTTCAGGAGCGCAGCGCGGAGGAAATCCACGATTTCATGTACGCCGACGCGGCCCAGTGCGGCATTATGAAGTGCGCTGTGGAGCGCCAGGGAGTGACGCCCCTGATGGAGAAGCTGCTGGCCGTCACCGGCCAGGTGGCGGCGGAGCGGGATCTGCCTATATTCTGCCACACCGCCAGCCCCTTTGGGGTGGGACTGGACGCCTTCGACCGGCTGGGGAAATACGTTCCCGCCCACCGCATCATCCTGGGCCACACCGGGGACACCAACGACCGGGACTATCTCAAGGCTGTGGCGGAGACCGGCTGTTATCTGGGCTTTGACCGGCTGGGCTACTGCGGCAGGGACAATTCCGTCCAGGCCGTCACGGACAATATTCTCTGGCTCTGCTCCATGGGCTATCAAAACCGCATCCTCCTGTCCCACGACGCGGCGGTGTACCTGGCCTTTTGGGATAGCTGGGAAAAGAGCCGGGAGCAGGTGACGGATTTCACCGTGGTTCACACCCAGGCCCTGCCCCTGCTCCGGGCCGGGGGCATGACAGAGGCGGACATTACCGAGATATTGGAGGATAACCCCCGCCGCTTCTTTGAGGGCCAGCCATGATATTGGAGAGAGAACGAACCCTGGTGGCGGACTATGGCCGGAGGCTCATCGCTGCCGGGCTGACTTCCGGCACAGGGGGCAACCTCAGCGTCTATGACCGGCAGGCGGGCCTTGTGGCCGTCAGCCCCAGCGGTATGGAATATGACGCCATCAGGCCGGAGGATGTGACCGTTTTAAACCCGGACGGAACCGTTGCCGACGGACAGCGAAAGCCCTCCTCCGAGGCGCCTATGCACCTGCTGTTTTATCAGGCCCGGCCTGACAGAAGCGCCGTGGCGCATACCCATTCCCCGGCGGTGACAGCCCTGGCCTGCCTGCGGCTGCCCCTGCCCGCGGTCAGCTTTTTGGTGGCCCTTTCCGGCAGGGATGAGATACCCTGCGCCCCCTACCGGGATTTCGGCGGGCCGGAGCTTGCACAGGCCGCCGTGGAGGCGGCGGACGGCTGCGACGCGGTGCTGCTGGCAAATCACGGTCTGGTGGCCCTGGGGAAGGATTTGCCCGCCGCCTTCCAGCTCGCGCAGGAGATAGAGTTTTGCGCGGACATCTATCTGCGCTGTCTCGCCGCAGGGCGGGAGCCGGTGCTGCTGACGGCGGATGAAATGGCTCGCGCCCGCAAGAGATTCGGAACCTATGGACAGGGAGAGACGTATGCAGACCATACCAAAAGAGATACCGCCCTTTGAGGGCTTTCCCAGGGAGCTGAGAGATTTTTTGTGGGGCCTTTCCTTTAACAATGAAAAGCCCTGGTTCCTGGCCCATAAGGAGGAATTTGAGCGCTGTCTGCATCGGCCTGTCCAGGCCCTGGCCTGGCAGCTTCGGGACCGGCTGGAGGAGCGTATGCCCGGCCTCGCGCCGGAGGTGCATGTATCCCGCATCTACCGGGACGCGAGGCGGCTCTATGGCCGGGGGCCGTATAACGACCATTTGTGGTTCTCCCTGGGGGTGACGGCGGAGCTGTACACCACCATGCCCCAGTATTGGTTCGGCATCCACGCGGAGAGCTATAGCTGGGGCCTGGGCGTCTGGAACATGAGCGGCGAGACCCTGGAGCGCTGGCGACAGGCCATAGACGTGAACCCGGCCCCCCTGTCCCGCATTGTGCGGAAGGTGAATAAAATGGAGGGCGTGGAATTTTTGGGCCAGACCTATAAACGCCCCAAGGGCGACCCCGGAAAGCTCCTGTACGACTGGTATAACGCCAGGGATATCGCCGTCGGCAAAACCGTCTGGTTCGACCCCCACCCCACCCGCCCCGGCCGGG
>JAJQFY010000168.1 GCA_021200935.1 Oscillospiraceae bacterium | reverse complement strand
AAGCCAGCGATATGTTTTACGCCCCGCTGGCAGACCGGGTACACTACTTTAAGGAGACGGAAGGAGGTTCCCAGAGCATGAGCGGAGTTTTTGAGGAAATTCGCAGAGAGGCGGCTGAAAAAGCGGCAAAGGAGGCTGCGGCACAGGCTGAAATCATAGGTGCAATCGACATGGCTCGCTATTTTAACAGCGCAGAGGATGATATCAAACGAATCATCATGGAAAAGTACGACCTGGATGAGTCCACCGCCGACAGCTACCTTCTGAAGAAGAGTGCGTAACGGAGGCCCATGTGCAGGAGGCGCCTGTCCCCACACTTCCCGTGGGAACAGGTGCCTCCTGTGCTGTTTTGGTTTTGTTTTTTACGCCCCGCCGGTTTGATTCGTTTCCTCCGCGGGCAAATATTCAATATACCGGCAGTCGCTGAGCTTGCTGCGCTCTGCCATTTGGGCGTGGACGGCGTCCCGGAGGGCGGCCTTCCGTTTGATTTTGGGGAGGCTCTCGTCCGGGTAAAAGGGGCCGTCCAAATACACGGTGAGCCGGGGCTTTTTTCCGTGACGGCGGCGCCGATAGGTGGCGGTGGCGCAGAAGGCGGGGACGTTGGCATCCACGGGAAAGCTGAAGGCCGAGGCGGGGAAGGGGCGGATCTCCGTGTACCAGGGCCAGACATGGGCCTCCGGGAAGACGATGACGGCGGCCTTCTGCTCCAGCCGCGTCCGCACTGCCGCCAGCAGGCGGCTCATCCCGTGTACGTCCTCCGCCAGGGGCAGCGCTCCCAGGGGCGGCAGGATTTTTCCAATGACTGGGATGCCCAGGTTCGCGGGGGAGGCCAGGGTATACCCCCGCTTGGGGCGGCACAGCAAGATGGGGGTGAACACATCTCCCATGGGCTGGGTGTGGTTGCCATACAGGACGATGCCGGTATCCTGAAGCTTTCGCAGGTCGGCGTTTCGGACGATTTTCAGCCCCAGGGCCAGCTTGCCGTAGAAAAAGGCGAACACCGTGGCGACGGCGTAGAGAAAGGCGCTCCACAGGCGGTAGAAAAAGCCGGTATGAATCCAGACATAATCCTCCGGCAGGGTGAAATCCTGATCCTGGCTTGTCACAAAATCGTCCGCAAAGGAGCGATAATAGCAGACCTGTTTTTCCTTTTCCCTTCTCATGCCTCCGCACCGCCGAACAGATAGGTGTCCCAGAGGTTTTTCAGGGCTGTCTGATAGCCCTCCAGATCCTCGCAGTAGCTCATGCCGTGACCGGCGTTGGGGACGGACAGCAGCACGGCGGGGGCCTTGCAGGCGTTATAATTTTCCCTCACGTCCTCCGGCGGCACCACGGCGTCCGCCTCCCCGTGGGCGAACAGAACGGGGGTGGTGTTTTTCGCCAGGGCCTCCTTGGTGGAGGTACGCAGATCGAACCCGGCCAGGAGGTTGGCCCACAGGTTCACCCCGGCCAGAATCGGCCCGGCGGGGAATTTCCCGGCGCTGTGAACCACGGCGGACAGCATCTCCCAGGGGGAGACAAAGCCGCAGTCCGCCGCGATGGCCTTTACCTGGGGCGGCACGCTGGGGCTTGCCATCAAAACGGTGGTGGCCCCCATGGAGGTACCCGCCAGCAGGATGGGAAGGCCGGGGTATTTCTCCGCCGCGAACTGGCACCAGTCCACCGCGTCCCGGCTCTCCCGTACCCCGAAGGTGACGTATTTCCCCTGGCTCTCACCGCAGGCCCGCTGGTCTATCAGCAGCAGGGTGAAGCCGGAATCATAATAAAAGGGACAGCCCCCCAGAAAATCCCTGGTGCTGTTGCTTCGGTAGCCGTGGCAGGCCACCACTACCCCCCTGGCGTCAGGATTTTCTATCACCCGGCCATGGAGCCGCAGCCCGTCGAAGGAGGTGATCTCCACGTCCTGAAAGGTCGCGGAGCGGTAAAATTCGGCCCCTTCCGCCGCCAGGTCGGGGTAGCTGTCCATCAGGTGCTTCGTGTCCTCGTTATACCGCCGAAAGGGGTTGTGATTTTCCGGGAACCGTCGGCAGGCCAGCCGGAACAGGAAAAAGCACAGGATGAGATACAGCGCCACCAGCGCCACGGCGGCCCACAAAATAAATCGAAATACCATCAAAGCCCTTGCCTCCCAGTTATATTTTTGCCCTATTGTACCACGTTCCCGGCCAAAAGAAAAGCTGGGCGCGGGCAATTTTCGGTTGCCTATTTACAGAAATTCCAAAATTGTATATAATATGGTACATCAAAACAGCCCACGAATGGAGAGGAACAAGACCTATGCTGGAATTTGAGGAATATAAGACAAAGCTGACGAACTGCCGCCCGGCGCTGGAGCGGCTGGAGCAGGCCATGCGCCTGGAGGAGGCCAGGGGCGAGATCGAAAAGCTCCAGGCGGAAAGCACGGAGGAGGGCTATTGGACCGATCTGGAACGGAGCCAGCGTGGGCAGAAGCAGCTCAAAACTCTTCAGCACAAGTGCGAGCGGTATGAAAAGCTTTCCGCCGCCTGGGACGATATGTACGCCATCTGCGAGATGGCCCTGGAGGAGGAGGGCGACAGCCTGCTGCCGGAGCTGGAGAGCGGCTTCGCCAAGTTCCAGGAGGAGCTGGAGCAGACCCGCCTGTCCACCCTGCTGACAGGGGAGTACGACGCCAACAACGCCATCGTCACCTTCCACGCCGGGGCCGGCGGCACAGAGGCCCAGGACTGGGCCCAAATGCTCTACCGTATGTATACCATGTGGACAGACCGCCACGGCTTCAAATACACCTTGCTGGACTGGCAGGACGGGGATCAGGCGGGCATCAAGTCCGCCACCATCAAAATCGAGGGGGACAACGCCTACGGCTATCTGAAAAGCGAGCATGGGGTTCACCGGCTGGTACGCATCAGCCCCTTTGACGCCTCTGGCCGCCGCCAGACCAGCTTCGCCGCCGTGGAGGTCATGCCGGAGATCGAGGACGCCGGGGAGATTGAGCTGCGGGACGAGGACATCAAAATGGACGTGTATCGCTCCTCCGGGGCCGGCGGCCAGAAGGTCAACAAAACCAGCTCCGCCGTCCGCCTGACCCATATCCCCACCGGCATTGTGGTGTCCAGTCAGGTGGAGCGGAGCCATTTCCAGAACCTGGAAAACTGCAAGGATATGCTCCGGGCAAAGCTGGCGGAGATTAAGGAGCGGGAGCACCTGGAAAAGATCGAGGACATCAAGGGCGTGCAGATGAAAATCGAGTGGGGCAGCCAGATACGCTCCTATGTGTTCATGCCCTATACCCTGGCCAAGGACACCCGCACCGGCTATGAAAACAGCAACATCCAGGCGGTGATGGACGGCGATATCGACGGCTTCATCAACGCCTACCTGGCTATGAAGGCGGAGTAACGAACCATGAAATTCAACTACCTGACAAAGCCCATTCAGGTGGGGCCGCTCACCCTGAAAAACCGCATTTTAATGACCGCTATGCACACCCTGTACTCCCAGGACGGCCTGCCCACCCCCCGGTTCAACCAGTTTTACTGGCGCCGGGCGGAGGGGGACGCGGGCCTGGTGGTGGTGGGCGCCTGCCGCTTTGACGGCAAGGGGGCCAGGGCCAGCACCATGAGCCTGGCGGACGACGGCTGCATTAAGCCCTGGCAGGCGTTCACCAGGGGAATGCGGGAGCGGGACTGCCCGGTGGCGGTGCAGCTCTATCATGCCGGGCGGTATATGTATAACGCGGACGTGTTAGACCCCGGCGGGGCGGTGGCCCCCTCCGCCGTGTATACCCCCTTCACCAAGGAGACGGCCAGGGCCATGACCCTGGAGGAGCTTCACGCCATCGTTGACGCCTGGGCCGAAGGGGCGCGCCGGGCCCGCGAGGCGGGGTTTGACGCGGTAGAGATTTCCGGCTCGGCGGGGTATCTTATCAGCCAGTTCCTCTCCCCTTTGACCAACCTCCGGGAGGATGAATACGGGGGCAGCTTTGAAAACCGCTGTCGGTTCCCCTTAGAGGTCATCGCCGCCGTGCGGAAGGCGGTGGGGCCGGATTACCCTGTGCTGCTGCGCTACGGGGCCCACACCCTGGTGCCGGGTGCCGGAGGTTCCGACGAGTGCCGGGCCTTTGCCCCCCTGGCGGCCAGGGCGGGGATAGACCTGCTGGATCTGACCGGCGGCTGGCATGAGAGCCGCACCCCCCAGCTCACCGGGGAAATGCCCCGGGGGGGCCTGTCCTATCTGGCCACAGAGATTCGCAAAGAGGTGGACATCCCCGTGGCCATGGCGAACCGTATGAGCGACCCCCTCCAGGGGGAGAAGGCCCTGGCCCTGGGCCGGTGCGACATTGTGGCCATTGGCCGGGCGCTGATCGCGGAGCCGGATCTGCCGAAATTCATCATGGAGGGCAGGCCGGAAAAAATACGCCACTGCACAAGCTGCAACCAGGGGTGCCTGGCGGGGACGTTTTTCGACAGGCCCATCCGCTGTCTCGCGAACGGCATGGCCGGGCGGGAATATGAGCTGAAGCTGACCCCGGCGGCGGAGCCGAAGCATATCCTGGTCGTAGGCGGCGGCCCGGCGGGGATGGAGTGCGCCCTCCGGGCGGCCCAGCGGGGCCATTCCGTCACCCTTTGGGAGAAAAATGACCGGCTGGGGGGCCTGATGGCCATTTTTTCCGCCATGCCGGGGCGGCGGGAGTTTGCCGATCTGCTGACCTGGTATCGGAACGCCCTGGGGGCGTCCGGCGTGCATATCGAGCTGAACCGGCAGGCCACGGCGGAGGATATTCTGGCCGGGGGCTTCGACCTGTGCGTGCTGGCCCAGGGCCGGGGCTATAAGGAAAAGTCCGTCCCCGTGGAGCCGGGCGCGGTGCCGGTGTATACAGTTTTGGAACTGCTGACGGAGCGGCCCGTCCTGCCCGCACGGGTGGGCGTCATCGGGGGCAGCTTCGTGGGGCTGGAGGCGGCCCGTTATCTGCTGATGGACGGCAGCGTGTCCCCGGAGGATTTGTTCTACCGTATGCGCTACGGGGTGGAGCCGGACCAGCGGCTCCATGAAATGCTGAAAACCTCTGACCGCAAAATCGCTGTTTTCGAGAAGGACAAGCTGGGCCGGGGCTATGAGCCGGGGGTGGTCTGGCCCACCCTGGGGGATTTGAAAACCATGGGGGCGGAGCTGAAGCCTCACACGACTGTGGAGGCTGTGACGGCGGAGGGCGTCCGAACCGCCGAGGGTACCTGGCCCTGCGACGCGGTGGTCATGTGCGTCGGCACAAAGCCGGACAACACCCTGCAAACCGCCCTGGCCGGGCGCGTCCCGGTGGAGACCGTGGGCAACGCCCACCGCCTGGGCCGGGCCATCGACGCCATAGAGGCCGCCTGCGAGCTGGGGCTGAGGATATAAACCGCAGGCGCGGCGTAATTTTCTCTTGCTTTTCCCCGCCCCAGCGTGTATAATGTATGTTGCCCTGCCGGTGTGATGGAATTGGCAGACGTGACGGACTCAAAATCCGTTCCTGGCAACAGGGTGTGGGTTCAAATCCCACCACCGGCACCAAAATCGGGAATCGTTGAGACATCACGATTCCCGGTTTTTCCTTTATATATCAATGGCTTGCGTGGTTTTCGTGACGGAATTTAAATTCCCTCCACTGAATCGAAAATATCATTCTCTGAACGCCATTTTGCTTGTGTTTTGCTACTCTAGGTTATCTAATATTCGATTCATCATAGTCCAGAATTGCTAAAAGGCCCTCCAGAAACGCCTGCTGATCTGCACAGCATCTGGAAAGAAACAGCAGCATTGTAATTAGACTGCAGCAGGATTTTCCACCTTCCAGTGAGACATAGGCTCTGGTACTCATAAGCAGACGATG
>JAJQFY010000114.1 GCA_021200935.1 Oscillospiraceae bacterium | reverse complement strand
CTCCAAATGGTTCAAAAGCTCCTGAATTTTCATTTTTGTGTCCTCCGTTTCTTTTTAGAACTTATTACCTATTTATAAGCCACCAAATTCAAAAAGTCAACACTTTTTCAAATTTGCCTCAGGATTTTGTAGCAAATCACAAGATGACCCGGCTATTTTTGTGGATTATTATAGCATAACGCCACTTGACAGGAGCGTTTCGCTAGATTACAATGGGGGTCGAGAAAGAGGATATTTTGTCGAAGGATGTCGAAATATGTAAAAATCCTTGACTATGCGGGCCGGGTATTATAAAATAGGCTGGACAAAGAAGGGATGGCCCCTGGGATTGGGACGTGGGCTGTCTTGCTGTGCGCTGGAAGAGGTTGTGTCATGGTTTTCGCAGACTTGTTTTTCCTGTATGTGTTCCTGCCCCTGTGTCTGCTGGGGTATTGCTTATTCAAAGATTTAGAGAAAAAGAACACTGTTCTCATTATATTCTCCCTGATTTTCTACGCCTGGGGGGAGCCGGTGTATGTGCTGCTGCTGCTGTTCAGCGCGGTGTTCAACTGGTGCATGGGCCTGGTCATCGAGCGGAACCGGGAGGCCCCGGGGGGCAAGGCCGCCGTAGCCCTGGCTATTGTGGTGAACCTGGCGCTGCTGCTGGTGTTCAAATACAGCGCATTTATTGTGGAAAACCTGAATACAATGTTGAAAACTTCGATAGATGTGCCGTCTATCAGTCTCCCCATTGGCATCAGCTTTTTCACCTTCCAGGCGCTGAGCTACATCATCGACGTGTATTGGGAGACGGTGGAGGCCCAGCCCCGGTTTAAAAATTTTCTGCTGTACCTCTCCCTGTTCCCCCAGCTAATCGCCGGGCCAATCGTCCGCTACTCCGTGGTGGAGGAGGAAATCTCCAACCGCTCCACCACCCTGACCGACCTGGCCCAGGGGGCTATGCGGGTGATTTTGGGGTTGGCGAAAAAGGTCATAATCGCCAACAATTTATACGCGATAGTAGAGACTTTTTACGGCGGCAGCATTGCCAGCCTGTCGATTTTTGGCAACTGGTACACAGTTATTGTATGTTCCTTATACGTTTATTTCGATTTCAGCGGGTATTCCGACATGGCAATCGGCCTGGGCCGGATGTTTGGGTTCCACTTTGACGAGAACTTTACCCACCCCTTCGCCTGCACCACAGTGGCGGAATTCTGGCAGCGGTGGCACATCAGTCTGGGGTCGTTTTTCCGGGACTATCTGCTGTACGTCCCCATTTTCGGCCAGCCCAGGAAATATTTTAACCTGTTTCTGGTCTGGTTCTGCACCGGCCTGTGGCACGGGGCAAGCTGGAACTATGTGCTGTGGGGCCTGTATTTTGGTATGTTCCTGTTTTTCGAGCAGACGATTGCCAAAAAGTGGCTAAAGCGCTGGCCCTCCTGGGTAAAATTTATTTACAGCAAAATCGTGATCGCCATCGGCTTCGGCATCTTCTACTTTGAGGACATGAGCCAGCTTGGGGAGTTTTTCAAGCACATCTTCCTGGTCAGCGCTTTCAGCGGCCAGGCGGCCTGGTTCGACGCGCTCACCTGGTCAAGCCTTTTGAACAACTTCTTCCTGATCGCCGTGGCTATTATAATAAGTATGCCGGTGTTCCCCAAGGTGAAAAGCCTGGTGCTGGAGAGCCGCAGCCAGGGGGTATATAATCTGGGCTGGGTGGCCTCCATCCTGGGATGCGTGGCGCTGCTGGCGCTGTCCAGTATTTTGTTAGTCGATTCTACCAATAATCCGTTCCTTTACTTTAGATTTTAAGGTGCAGCGCAATGTATAAAGACCCATATGATGAGTATAGTGTTGACGACTTTGACCCCTTCGACGGCCTGAACCCCTACGCGGACGAGGAGGAGGGCGACCCCTATGAGGACGACGGGGACGAGTACGACGATTTCGACTTCGGCGACTATGAGGACGAGGAGCCGGAGTATGAGGAGGAGTATCAGCAGCCCAGGCGGAACCGGGAGCCGGTCAGCACCTTCGACCAGTGCTTCGGCCCGGAGGAGGATGAGCCGGAATATGAGGAGGAGCCGGAGCCGGAACCCCGGCGGCAGAACAAGCCGGTCAGCAGCTTCGACCAGTATTTCGGCCCGGAATATGAGGAGGATTTCGGCCCCGCCCCGGAGCAGCGGGCGGAAGATCAGGAGCCGGAATATGACGAGCCGAAGGCGGCAGTCCCCGCCTCTCCCCCGCCGACATCGGAATCCGAGCCGCCCCACAAATCCAGCAAGGAGGAGCGGTTCCAGCGCCGGAGGGCGTTCAGCAATCTGCGGTTCTCCGCCCTGGCGGTGGGGGTGATCGCGGTGTTTTACGTCGCGGTCATTGTGTACCTGGTGTTCTTCCCCCGGTCAACGGTGTCGGAGATTGAAAACCGCACGTTGGCGGAGTTCCCCGCCTTCACCATGGCGGATTACCTGGACGGGTCGTATACCTCCGATATCGCCACCTGGTACGACGACACGGTTCCCAACCGGGACGAGCTGAAAAATCTGGGCTACAGCTTCACCGCCCTGTTTGGGTTTACAAATTCTACCAGCAGCATTACCTATATTAATCAGGACGTGGTGGCAAACGACATGAACGCCGCCACGGCGGATGCGGCGGAGGAGACCGAGACGGCAGAGGCGGAGCCGACGCCCACAGAGGAGCCTGACCAGACGGATTACACCGCCCAGGACGCGGAGTTCGACCTGACAAACGGCCTGCTGGTGGTGTATCTCAACGACCACTGGCGGTGCCTGGGCCTGTTCGGCGGCGGCAGCGGCAATGCCTACGCGGAGGCGCTGAATACCTTGGCGGCGGAGCTGGACGATTCCGTCACCATCTACTCCATGCCCGCCCCTCTGGCAAGCCAGTATTACGTCCCCAGCAACGCGTCCAGCTATTCCTCCGACCAGGAGGCGTGTTTTGAATCCGTGGCAGAGAAGCTGGACAGCAGCATCGTCACCGTGGACATCTGCCCGGTGCTGGCAAAGCACACGGACGAGGATATTTATTTACGCACCGACCACCATTGGGCGCCTCTGGGGGCCTATTACGCCGCCCGCACCTTCGCGGAGGCGGCAGGGGTTCCCTTCGCCTCTCTTACGGAGTACATGGTGGGGGTGAATCAGGGGTATGTTGGCACCATGTATGCCTACTCTAAGGATTCCCGGATCCTCAACGACCCGGAGGACTTTGTCTACTATATCCCCATGAACGACTACACCACCTATTACTATGACCGCTCCTTCAACTACCAGTACGAGAGCCGCCTGATTCAGGAGGTGTCAGTGGACAACTCCTACATCATGTTCATGGGCGGGGACGACAAGATAGTGAAAATCTGCACCGACGTAGACAATGACCGCCGTCTGCTGGTGATTAAGGACAGCTACGGCAACGCGGAGATTCCATTTTATACCAGCTCCTTTGAGGAGATTTTCGTCATAGACATGCGGTATTTTAACTGCAACCTGGTGAATTTCATCGAGGATTTGGGCATTACGGACGTGCTGTTTACCATGTGTTCCTACTCCGTGGTGGGAACCAACGCCGATAATCTGTCCACCCTGATT
This sequence comes from Oscillospiraceae bacterium, assembly GCA_021200935.1. Classification (GTDB taxonomy): domain Bacteria; phylum Bacillota; class Clostridia; order Oscillospirales; family Oscillospiraceae; genus CAJOIG01. Next base: position 2,278 of record JAJQFY010000114.1, on the reverse strand, counting down.
ACCCAGAACGCGGACGTTCGGGTGGTGGACGAACAGGCCGTGGAGGCAGCGGCCACCCCGGAGCCGACGGCCACCCCGGCGGCTGATGACACAGAGGAGGGAACCCGATAACATGAAGGAATTAGAATACCCCTTTGACAGCGGCGACCTGCTGGCCCGGAGGAAGATTCTCCGCCGCCAGCTTTTGGAGGAGAACGTGACCCGCATCCCCAAGAAAATCGCGGTGCTGGGCGGCTCCACCACCAACGACATTGTGGACATGCTGGAGCTGTTTCTGCTGAACTACGGCATAGAACCCACCTTCTACCAGTCGGAGTACGGGCAGTATTTCGAAGACGCCCTGTTCCCCTCCCAGGAGCTGCGGGACTTCCAGCCGGACATCATCTGGGTTCACACCACCAACCGGAATATTGACCGCTGGCCCGAACCCGCCGACAGCGAGGAAGAGGCAAAGCAGAAGTTCGACAGTGAGCTGATAAAGTTCGCCTCCGTCTGGGAGGGGCTGCGGCAGAACTTCCACTGCCCCATCATCCAGAACAACTTTGAAAAGCCCCTGTTCCGCCTGATGGGCAACCGGGACTGCTGGGACTACCGGGGCCGTGGCCGGTTTGTGGAGCTGCTGAACTCCTCCTTCGGGGAGTACGCCCGGACGCACGAGGGCTTTTATATAAACGACATCGACTACCTCTCCGCCGATTACGGCCTGCGGGAGTGGTCTAACCCCTCCTATTGGAATATGTATAAATACGCCCTGTGCTTCGACGCCATCCCCTATCTGGCGTTCAGCACGGCGAACATCATCAAATCCCTGTACGGGAAGAACAAGAAGGCCCTGGCCCTGGACTTGGACAATACCCTCTGGGGCGGCGTGGTCGGTGACGACGGCGTGGAGGGCATAGAAATCGGGCAGGAGACCGGCCTGGCCCAGACCTATTATGAGTTCCAGAGCTACCTGAAGCAGGTCAGCTCCCTGGGCATCGTCCTGACCGTCTGCTCCAAAAACGACTATGAAAACGCCATTGCGGGGCTGAATCACCCGGAGGGGGTTCTCCGCCCGGAGGATTTCATCGTCATCAAGGCCAACTGGGAGAACAAGCACCAGAATATCGCCCAAATCGCCGCCGACCTGAGCATATTGCCGGAGGCCATCGTCTTCGTGGACGACAATCCGGCGGAGCGTGAAATCGTCCGCTCCCAGCTCCCCGGGGTGGCCGTGCCGCCTATGGAGGAGGCAGAAAGCTACATCACCACCCTTGACCGCAGCGGCTTCTTCGAGGTGACGGTGTTCAGCGACGACGACCTGAAGCGGAACGATATGTATCGGAAGAACGTCCTCCGTGCGGCGGAAATCGCCTCCTTCGGGGATTATGACGAGTACCTCCGCAGCCTGGAAATGCAGGCGGTCATCGACGACTTCCTCCCGGTGTATCTGGAGCGGATTACCCAGCTCACCAACAAGAGCAATCAGTTTAACCTGACCACCCGCCGTTACACCCCGGCAGAGATGGAGGCGGTGTATCACAGCGACGACTATATCCGGCTCTACGGCAAGCTGACGGACAAGTTTGGGGATAACGGGGTGGTCTCCGTGGTGATCGGCCACAAGAACGGCCAGGTGCTGGACATCGACCTGTGGCTGATGAGCTGCCGGGTGCCGAAGCGGAACATGGAGCAGGCCATGTTAGACACGCTGGTAGAGAAATGCCGCGAGGCTGGCATGACCGCCATCCGGGGGTATTATTACCCCACCCCCAAGAACCATATGGTAGAGAAGCTGTACGAGACCTTCGGCTTCACCCTCCTCTCCGCCGATGGGGACGGCAATACCGTCTGGGAACTGCCCGTGGCCGGGTATGAGAATCAAAATCAGGTGATTGCCGTGTCTGGCAATCCGCAAAAGGAGATATAACCATGGATATGAAGATGATTTACGCAAGGCTCACCAAGATTTTCCGGGATTTGTTCGATAACGATTCCATCGTCCTGACGCCGGAGACCACCGCCAAGGACGTGGAGGGCTGGGATTCCCTGGCTCACATCACCCTGATCGTCACCATCGAGCGCACCTTCAAGATGAAGTTCAAAATGAAGGAGGTCTCCTCCATGAAAAACGTGGGCCAAATGGCCGAGATCATCGCCGCCCGCACCAAGCTGTAACAAAGAAAGAGGCGCCCGTCCCCCAATGGGACAGGCGCCTTGTGCTATGCCAAACGTTACGCGCTTTTCTTCAGAAGGTAGCTGTCGGCGGTGGATTCGTCCAGGTCGTATTTTTCCATGA
>JAJQFY010000154.1 GCA_021200935.1 Oscillospiraceae bacterium | reverse complement strand
ATAGTATAATGGAGCCATTTGTGAACGTGGTGGCATCGTTCGTGAACGAAAAATAGAACAATGCCGTTCAAAAGGGCGAATGTTGTGTTTGCGTGCAGTGTTGGTGGGCGAGCAAACGAATACAGGGAAGACCTGGCAGTGGCGGTATCTCTCTGCGACGCGCCGGGGGGGGGTATTACTCCTTCCGGCGCTTCGCGGATTTGGCGGACAACACGGCCCTGGTCTACAGTATATAGAGAAATTTAGGGGGAGTATATGACGAACAATCAGTCAAAGGGTACGACGGAGATCGACTTGCTGGAACTGGCGGGGGTGCTGCTTCGTCGGATCGGGATCATCATCCTGTGTACTGTTGTGATGGCAGTGGCGGCGTTTGGGTATACATACTATTTTATAGACCCAGTGTATACGGCGTCGGCCATGATGTATGTGAACAACTCGGACATCAGCGTGGGCAGCACGTCCATTAGTCTGTCGTCCTCGGACGTATCGGTGGGGCAGAACCTGGTGAGTACCTACGCGGTAATCGCGAAAAGCCGCACTGTGCTGGAGGAGGCAATCGACCAGGCGGGGCTGAGCTACAGCTACGGAACGCTGTATAACATGATCAGCATTTCGGCGGTGGACGATACCGCTATCTTTGAGATCAGCGTGTCCAGCGGCAGCGCACGGGAGGCGGAAACCATCGCCAACACCATTGCGGACATCCTGCCGGATAAAATTTCAGACATCGTCGGCGGCAGCGACGCACGGGTTGTGGATTACGCGGTGATCCCCTCAAGCCGGACGTCTCCCAGCTATACAAGGAACACAAGCATGGGCGCGCTGCTGGGGCTTGTCCTGTCGGCGGCGGTGATAATCGTTCTGCATCTGTTTGACGAGAACATTCACGGCGAGGATTACCTGACCAAGACCTACGGCAAAATACCGCTGCTGGCCGTTATACCCGATATGTCAGCCTCCTCCAAGAGCGACAAGTACGGGAAGTACAGCAATTACGGATACTATTATAAGCGTTCCGGCGGGCAGGGGGAGAAAAGGCGGACGGCTCCGCCGTCAGACAGGCGAAAGCCCGGCTCCAAGCCAGACACCCGTCGGCCCGTAAGGAAGCCCACCGAAGGACAAGAGACGAAGAAGGAGGCGGACAATGGCTAAAATAGGAAGCAAGCGTAAGCCACAGGCCCCAACACGGGACGCCTCTACAGAACGGGCTTATTTAATTGGGCCAAAGATGAATTTCGCGGCGGCAGAGGCATATAAGCTGCTGCGTACAAACCTGATGTTTTCCTTTTCCGGGGAGACAGAGCATCGCGTGGTGGGCCTGACCAGCGCCTTCCATGGAGAGGGAAAAAGCCTGACCTCCATAAACCTGGCCTATACCCTGGCGGAGGCGGAGAAAAGCGTACTGCTGATAGACGGCGATATGCGCCTGTCCAACGTGGCCAAGACCCTTGAGCTGAGCAGCAAGCCCGGCCTGTCCAACCTGCTGGTGGGGCTGAACTCCGTGAACAGCGCCATACAGGAGTGTTCCATCCCGCTGAAGGATGGAGACGAGCTGACCTTCGATGTTATCGTGGCGGGCGACGTACCGCCGAACCCCTCGGAGCTTCTGGGGTCGAACCGTATGAATATTCTGCTGGATAAGCTGAAGGAGCGGTATGACTACATCATTCTGGATTTACCCCCCCGTGATGGCCGTGGCGGACGCCCTGGTGGTGTCTCATATGGTGGACGGGCTGTTTGTCATCGTCCGCAAGGACAGAACCACCCGCAGCGCCCTGGCGGAGACCATGCGGCAGCTAGAGCTGGTGGACGCCCGGATTTTGGGCTTTGTGTTCAACGCCGCGTCGGAGTCTGAACACGGTTATTACAGCAAGAAATATAAAAAGGGATATTATGCCGGTTACTACGGCAAGGACAGGTAGGGGCAAAATGCTTGATTTCCATACGCATATTCTTCCGGGTATGGACGATGGAAGCAAGAATGTGTCCACCTCCCTGACTATGCTGGAGGAGAGCGCCGCCTACGGCGCGGATACAGTAGCGCTGACCCCTCACTTCTATGGGGAGGAAAATTCCCCAGATCAGTTTCTGGCCCGGCGGGATATGGCCTGGCGCAGCCTGGCTGCGGCAATCGAGGCCAGAGGCGCTGAAAATTACCCGCGGCTTCTGTTGGGGGCGGAGGTTCGGTTCTTCAACGGCATCAGCATTACAGAGGAGCTGGAATCCCTTTGCCTGGAGGGAACCAATTTCCTCCTGCTGGAAATGCCCTTTGTCCGCTGGAATGAGCGGATGCTCCGGGAGGTGGCGGCGATCAGCCGCCGGGGCGTGAAGCCTGTGGCCGCCCATGTGGAGCGGTATATGGACTTTCAGCCAAAGAGACTTATGGCAGACTTTATGAGCCTGGACATTTACATCCAGTGCAACGCTGAGTTTTTCCTGGCGCGAAAGACCACCCGCAGGGCCATACATATGCTGCAAAACGAGCAGATACAATTCATCGGCTCGGATGCTCACAATATCACCACCAGACCGCCAAACCTTGGCCCGGCGCTGGAGGTTATCGAGTGGAAGCTGGGGCGGGAGGCCCTGGAGAGGCTGGAGGAATGCGAGGAGCTGGTGCTGGAAGGAAGCGGTGCCTACCTATGAAGAAAAAAGGTATTTACATCCTTTTGGGCGTGCTGTGCCTGGCCGCCGCCGTCGTGTGCGTGTGGCAGTTGGGCCGGAGAAATTACGCGCCTCAGGCGGAGACGGAGTCCATTTCGGCCACGCTTGCGCCCACGGCGACTGCCGCCCCTGCGGCGACAGAGGAGCCGTTGGAGGAAGCGGAGGCGGCTGCCCCGGAGACCGCGGAGGAGCCTTATGAAAGCCCCATTGATTTTGAGGAGCTTCAGGCTGTCAACAGCGATATATATGCCTGGCTGCAAATTGACAACACCAACATTGACTATCCCATTGTCCAGCACCCAACGGACAATACCTACTATATGACCCACAACAGCGATGGAGACTATTCCGCCAACGGGGCGGTGTTTTCAGAGCTGTATAACAGCACAGACTTTACCGACCCGGTGACGGTTCTGTATGGCCATCACATGAATTCGGGTGCGATTTTCGGCAACTTGCAGTCCTATTACTTGGACAGTGAGTTTTTCGCGGAAAATCCAAACATCAAGGTGTACACACCCGATGGACTGCTGGAATACGCGGTGTTCGCGGCGGTTCCATACTCAAACTCCCATCTGCTGTACAACAATGATTTTACCGATGATTCTGTTTTCACCGCCTTCTTCGAGGACGTACTCAACATACGAAGCATAGGGGCGCTTCTTAATGAAGACAATGCCCCAGAGGCGGGAGACAAGGTGTTGGTATTATCCACCTGCCTGGCAGGGGACAACACCCGTCGCTTTCTGGTCATGGCGACCTTGGTCGCGTGATCGGCTTATTATAGTTATAAAGCGAAATTTTTGAAGAAAGGAGGAGGTTCCCATGAAGAAGTTATTATCCACGGTGGCGGCCCTCGCCTTACTCCTTGCGTTGGCGGTTCCCGCATTGGCGGACAGCGCTGTTTCCAGCATCACCTATGCACAGGATGGCGATGTTCAAATTACTGACGTTACAAGCCTTGTTGAGGATGTCAACGGGGAAGAAATTGAACTGAGGGTCAACGAGATCACAGAGGCTGACCTGACGGATGAGCAGAAGACCACGCTGCTTGAGAAAGTAAACACGACCTATGACGACGCGATTGCGGTTGAGGTCGTGGACGTAAGTCTGCACTATGAAAGCGACGGCTCTCTTGTGGAGCAGGAGATTGTTGACACTGTTGTCACCTCTGAGACGCCTGTTACGGTGACATTCCTGCGGGATGACGCCACCCATGAGGTGATTGGGGTTCTGTACTGGAATCACACCACCGGCCAGTGGGATGAGGCGGAGTTTACTACGGACGGCTCTACCGTTACCGCTACCTTTGAGCATCTTTGCGCGGTTGCCTTTGTGCTGAAGGACATTTCCGGCAGCGGTTCTACCGGCGGCGGCACGAGTTCCGGCACGGGTTCCGGCACAAGCGCTGGTACATCCCCCCAGACCGGCTATAACAATGCCGCCTGGACGGCTGCCATCGTGGTGTTGCTTCTTGGCGCGGGCTATTGCTTTGTCAGCGCCCGGAAGAAGACGGAAGGTTAAGAAATCATATGTTGGTATAGGCATCTGAGTAAAATCAGATGCCTATGCCGAAGCGAAAAGGAGGTGGCCCAGGTATGCGGATTCAGACAAGAACCTTGAAGCTGGTACTCATTGCGCTGGCGGTTATTGTACTTTTGGTTGTGGTGTACATACTGGCGGGCCGCTTCGAGGCCAGCCGGGAGGTTGCGCCGGAGGGCGCTGATACGGCGGCAAGCCGCACCACGGTCAAGGAGGAGGATGACGACACGGATGCCGTGTCCCCTCTGAATGACGACAGCGAGGCTACAGCCACCGTCTATTATAATGGCAAGGAATATTGTCTGAATGACAGTTTACATAATATCCTTATTTTGGGAATTGACGATGCAGAGGTGACGGAATCCAGCACCTATCGGAACAGCGGTCAGGCGGATTTAATCCTGCTGGCGGTTTTCAACGATGAGGAAAAGACCTGTACGTTGCTGCACATAAACCGCGATACCATGACGGATGTGTCTGTTCTTGGCGCGCTGGGGGATTACGCGGGTGTTACCTATGAGCAGATCGCGCTGGCTCACACCTACGGCAGCGGTCTGGAGGATAGCTGCGAGAATACGGTGACGACTGTGTCCTCCTTCCTCTATGGGGTGGAGATAGACAACTATTTATCCCTGACTATGGACGGCGTGGCTGTAATAAACGATTTGGTCGGCGGCGTGACCGTCACCATTGAGGATGATTTTACCGGGGTGGACGACACGCTGGTGCAGGGAGAGACTGTGACGCTGATGGGGGAACACGCGCTGACCTATGTCCGCGCCCGGTATTCCATGACGGACGACAGCTCGAACCTGGCTCGTATGGAGCGGCAGAAAACCTATATGCTGGGTCTTACGGAGGCGCTGAAAAAGGCGACCGCCGCTGACGTTGGCTTTCCGCTGGAGGCATATGCCGCCGCGGCGGATTACATTATCACGGACTGCGACATTGACGCCCTGGCGAATTACGGCAGCCAACTGACGGAATACACCCTGTCTGATATCATATCCCCAGAAGGGGAGGCGGTTCTTGGCGAGGAGTACATGGAATTTTATGTAGATGAGGACGCCTTGCAGCAGTTGGTTATTGATTTGTTTTATGTGCCGGTGGAAGAGGAGTGAAGAATAACTGTTTTGATCGCTTGCCCGGCAAGCATTGTCCAACAGTGCTTTAGAACGAGAGGAAAGAGAGAGGTTTATGTACAAGAAAGAGACTGAAGGCTGGCTAAAGCATTACGACTTCATATTGCTTGATATTTTCATGCTTCAAGCCGCGTTTGTGCTGTCTCTTGTGGTCAGCGGGCAGGGTTTCCATCCCTATGCACAAATGCCCTATCGTGATATGGGTATTTTTCTGACGCTTGCGGATATTGTTGTGATTTTTTCGATGGATACGTTAAAAGGTGTCCTGAAGCGGGGGAATCACGCGGAATTTCTTCTCACGGTAAGGCACGTAATTGTGCTGTGTGGTTTGTCGCTACTGTACCTGTTTGTCATGTGGCAGGGAATGGCATACTGAAGTGCCCCCTGTCAAGTAGACAGTGAAAAAAACAAAAAGGATTTCTATAAAGATGGTCTTAGCCCCAGGGCGGAGGCCATCTTTTATGCAGCGGCATGGAACTCCATAGGTGTCATACACTTGAGCCGCTTTTGATAACGCCTGG
>JAJQFY010000196.1 GCA_021200935.1 Oscillospiraceae bacterium | reverse complement strand
ATGATGTTCCCCACCGACAGCCCCGCCTCCCCCTTTCGGATGGCGGTAATGGTGGTGGCAAGCTCCGGCAGGCTGGTTCCCACCGCCATCATGGTGACGGTGATCACCCGCTCCGGCGCGCCCAGGGCCGCCGCAATGGCCGCCCCGCTCCGCACCAGAAGCTGGGACCCGCCCACAATGGCGGCAGCCCCCAGGAGAAACAGGCCCCCGCTGTGTCCCATTTTGGCCGCTTTTTCCGGCCCATGCGCGGCTTCCCGCTCCCGGGCGGCTGTGCGTATGGTTCGCTCCATAAACGCCAACAGCATGGAAATCAGGGCCACGCTGGCCCATATAGTCAGGTACCCGTTTCCGCACCCGGCCAGCAGCACCGCCGCCGCGCTGATAAGCAGCAGGCACTGGCCCAGATAGTCCCGCCGAGGCAGGACGACGGGCATAAACACCATGGCAAGGCCCAGAATGAGGGCGGTGTTCGCCGTCACGGAGCCGACAGCGTTTCCCACCGCCATATCCGTCTTGCCCTGTACGGCGGACAGGACGGAGACAATCATCTCCGGCATGGTGGTGGCGAGAGACACCACCGTGGCCCCGATGATAAAGGTGGGTACGCCCAGCCCCTGGGCAATGCGCTCCGCCGCGTCCACGAACCAGTCCCCGCCCTTTACCACCAGCAAAATCCCCGCCGCGAACAAAATCAGCCCCAGCCACAGCGCCATAAATCCACCGTCCTTCCCGGTATTCCCTCACAGCATATGCAGCCGCCGGGAAAATCATACTTGCGCCGGAGTGGACTTATGGCGTATAATAGGGAAAAACGCTGGAGGTTTCCCTATGGAATTTGAACTATGGCAGATTATTTTCGCCGCCGTTATCGTGATCGCGGCCATCGGCATGGGGGTGTTCGCCATCCGCTCCGCCATGTGCAAGGGGCCGCTCATCTCCCAGGCCTGGACCCTGGCCACCCCGGAGCAGCGGGAGAAGATAGACAAAAAGGCGGAATATCAGGGCGTGGCCGTGGTGTTCGGCGGCCTGGCCGTGGCCTTCCTGTTCGTGGCGGCCTATGTGCTGTTTGAAAAGCAGTGGATCTTCTGGGGTGCGCTGATTGTGGCCATCGTGGCTATCTATTTCGGCATGATGGGCGGCCTGAACCGCCTGCGGAAGAACAAATAACCCCATAAACCCAAAAGGGGGCCGTGGTTCTGGCACGGCCCCTTTTCTTACGCTCTGTCCTTCAAATACTGCTTTGTCCGGGCCACATAGTTGGCGGCGTTTTGCAGGTTCGTCCCCGGCGAGAGGGTCTTCACCACCTTCCCCGGAATCCCCATGACCAGGCTGTTGGGGGGTATAACCGTCCCCTTCGTCACCACCGCCCCGGCGGCAATCAGGGAACCCTCCCCCACCACCGCCTTGTCCAGCACCACCGCGCCCACGCCGACCAGCACGCCGTTTTCCAGGGTGGCCCCATGCACCACCGCGTTGTGGCCCACGCTCACGTCGTCCCCAATGACGACGGGGTTCCCCAGGTCGTTGTGGATGGTGGCGTTGTCCTGGATGTTTGTCCGGCTGCCGATGGTAATTGGCTCATAGTCCCCCCGGACGGCGGCCCCGTACCAGACGGAGCTGTCCGCCCCGATGGTCACATCCCCAATAACGGCGGCAGTCTCCGCCACAAAGCAGCCCTGGCCGACGACTGGTTTTTTCCCGTTATATGCAAGCTCCATAATAAAGCTCCCCTTTCCCGCCCCCGGCACAAAATTTTTGTGGCGTTTCCGGGGGGAATGTAGTAGAATATGTGGGTTATATATGCCCTTTATTATAAAGGAATTAAAATTTCTGTCAACCGAGGATGAAAAAATGGAAGGAATCGTCCCCTATCTCATCGTTTGCCCCCTGGTGTTCCTGGGGGGCTTTGTGGACGCTATCGCCGGGGGCGGGGGGCTTATCTCCCTGCCCGCCTACCTGATTGCGGGCCTGCCCGTCCACGCCAGCATCGGTACCAACAAAATCAGCTCCGCCATGGGAACCACCCTGACCACCTGCCGCTTCTGGCGGAAGGGCTACGTCCGGGCCAGGCTGAGCCTTCTCTGCGCCCTGTTCGCCCTGGTCGGCTCCACCTGCGGGGCCAACCTGGCCCTTTTGGTGGACGACCAGATTTTTAAAATCCTGCTGCTGTTCATCCTGCCCCTGACGGCGCTGTATGTGTTCAAAAGCAAGAGCATGGAGACCGCCGGGAAGGAACCCCTCTCCCCCCGGCGCACCGCCTGCCTCGCCAGCGGCATTGCCCTGATTATCGGGGTGTACGATGGCTTTTATGGCCCCGGCACCGGCACCTTTCTGCTCCTGCTCCTGACCGGCCTGGCCCACATGAGCCTGAACGACGCCGCCGGAACCACCAAGGTCATAAACCTCGCCACCAACGTGGCTGCCCTGGTGACGTACCTGATAAACGGCCAGGTGTACCTGGCCCTGGGCCTGACCGCCGGTGTCTTCGGCATTGCCGGAAACTATTTAGGCTCCCGCTGCTTCACCACCAAGGGGGCCAAAATCGTAAAGCCCCTCATCGGCGCCGTGCTGGCCCTGTTCTTCGTCCGGGTGGTGTACGAGCTGGTGACAGGATAACCCGCCGACAAACTAATTCTAAAACGCTAAGCGTTACCAAAAGCGGCTCAAATGTATGACTCCTATGGAGTTCCATGCTGCCGCATAAAAGATGGCCTCTGCCCTGGGGCTAAGACCATCTTTATAGAAATCCTTTTTTGTTTTTTTCACTATCTACTTGACAGGGGACACTTCATTCATTCCGCAGTACACCCTCCAATCCGTATTAATCTGTTTGGTAATACCCAGGCCCCGTCTCATAATCCTCATACCACGGCTCAGAATAGCTGCTGGGCGCTTCGCTCTGATAATTCACATAGTAGAAACCGTTGTAACCACCGAAGAGTACATCTAAAAGAAACTTCACCAGCAAAGCCGTTACCATAACAGCCAGAATAACTGATATGGGACTAGTTCCCTGACGGCCAGTGGAGGCATGAAACCCCGTGAAGAAGAAGTCGAAGGGGTCTTCACTGCCGCCATTGCCGGTGCCGCCGGTACCGCCATATCCTCCGGCAGAACCGCTGTAGCCGCCGCTCTCATAGGCGGCCCGCTGACCGCCGTAAGCCGTTCTGGTATGGGTTGAGCTGTTTTGGGCCGTCCCCCCGTTCGCCCGCTGGTTTTTAATCTCGTCATAGGCGCGGTTAATCTGCCCCATCTTCTCCGCCGCAGCGGCATTGTTGGGGTTCAGATCGGGGTGATATTTTTTTGCCAGGCGCTTATGCGCCTTGGAAATTTCCTCATCAGAGGCATCCGGCTTCACGCCTAATACATCATATGGATTCATGTTTTCCTTTCAAACCGGCGGCCACACTTCCGGCAGGTCATAAGGATTTTTCCCTTTCCTCTGGGAACCCGCAGCAGTGTGTGGCAGGATGGGCAGCGATAAAAGCGGTATTCCTTCCGCTGCTGCCAGCGATCCTTCAGCGAGCGAAACCAGCCTGTCACGCCCCGCTTTTTCTTCAAATACCACTGATTCTCCTGCCGGCGCTTGTATACGTTCCGGGACATAATACGGAACATATCGTACACCAGGGCCACCACCGCCACGGCATAGAACAGTGACCCCGCATACCCGTTAAATATAAGCGCCAACACAAACAGTACAAGGGCCGCAATCATCAGGAAACGGGAAAACTCGTCCTGCCCATAACGGCCATACATGAACTGTTCCATTCTTTGTCTAAACTTCATGCGATCACCTTATACCTTATTTCTTTGGTATAAGCATAAACCACTTAGGTCTGTTTATGTTGAACAAAGTGTTAAATATTTTCAGATTTTCATGCCGTCCCTGACAAAAAAGCTGCCGCAGACGTTCGCCTGCGGCAGCCAAGCCAGGTTAGGATTTCATGGAGATTAGTTGCCGGAAGCCTCGCCGGAAGCCTCACCAGAGGCGGTAGCGCTGGCATCCAAGGCAGCCGCAGCGGCCTCGACGTCCAGAGTGCCGTCGTCGGTCACGCCGCCGCCAACGTTGGTGCCGCCGCCGACAGCCTCGATGGTGCCGTAGGTACCGGCCTCAACGACCTCGTCAGAGGCAGTCAGGGTCAGGGTGCCGTCCGCGTTCTCGGTCAGGGTGCCGTAAACGGTAGCGCCCTCCTCGATGGTCAGGCTGGTCAGCAGGGACTCTTCCTCAACAACCCAAACGCCGTCGGCCTCAACGACCACGGAGGCGGTGGAGGTGCCGTTGTAATAGACCTTGTTCATCACATGGCCCTGCAGGAAGTACTCGTTGATGGTGTAGGTCTTGAACTGGATGTAGGCAGCCTCGGACTCGTCTTCGGTAACATTGCCGTCAGCGTCCAGCAGGACATAGGTGATGTCGTCGCCGTAGTAAGCGATGCCCTCGATGGCCTCCTCGCTGTAAGCGATGCCCTTGATGGTGGAGGTCAGAGCGATGTCGCCGGTCAGGGTAGCGCCCTCGCCGATGGTGACGACCAGGTCGTCGCCGGTCTGGGTGTAATAGCCGGTGCCGTTGAAGATGTCGCCAACATAATCGCCGTTGGTGAAGGTAGCGGTGACAGTGTTGCCGCCGGAGGTGGAGGTGTAGTCATAGTTGATGCCGGGGAAACCGTCCTCAGCGCCGACATTGGACTCGTCATAGAGAGTGTTGAAGCCCTCGGCCATGGAGATCATGCCGATACGGTTGTCGTCGTCGTTGTCCTCCATCTGAATCAGGATGCCGGAGGCGGAGTTCAGCTCGGCCTCGTCGAAGTAGTAGTCGCCGTCGGCGGCCTTGTTCAGAACAACGGCCTCTTCCACGTTGATGACGGTGCCGTCGGTGACATAGATGCCATCAGACAGGCTGTTGTGCTGCATGAAGCCGTACACAGCGTTGATGGTGGTCACATTGCCCTCGCCCTCGACGGTCTCGATCAGCTCGCCGTTGGCGTCATACAGGTCGATGTCGCCGTTGGAGGAGGTGTAAACGCCGGTGGTAGCGCCGGTGATGATGGCGGCATAGGTCACGCCGCTGATGGTGGTGCCATAGTAGTACTGAGAGGGGTTGCCGATGTAGTAAGCGCCGTAGCCGGAGCCATAAGCGTCCTCGTCATAGCCGAAGATGCGCCAGCCGGAATCCATGCCGCCCTCAGACTCGGAGACGATGGACAGGTCGGAATCGACAACATTGATGACCATGTCAGAGCCGGAGTCGGTGGACAGAAGCGCCCAGCCGCCGGCCACCATGGTGGAGTTCAGAACGGTCAGGGTGGGGGTAGCGCCGATCATGTTCACCACACGGGCGCCGCCCTGAATGCCCAGGCACCACGGCGGGGAGAGCATGATGTCCTGGTTCGCGCTGTTGACATATTCGTCATAGGCCTCGGTCAGGGGGTCAGCGCCCATGGTGATGAAGGTGGAGTCCTTCACGATGACGCTGGAGTTCTCGGACACGATGATGCCGGTGCGCTCGAAGCCTTCGGTGTAGACATAGGCGTCCTCGATGGTCAGGGTAGCGCTGTCATAGGCGACAAACGCAGCGCCCTGGCCGGTGAAGTCGCTGGCGAGCTGGCCGTCGGTGTCGTCGGTGGCGACCTCCACGCCGGTAACGGTGGCGGAGGCATCCTCGCCGTGAACATACACAGCGGTGTAGCCCGCGCCGGTGACGGTCTCGTCCAGAACGACCTCAGTATCAGCCTCGGTGACATCGGTACCGATATAGATGTTGCCGGTATCGTCACGGCTGGTGTAGTCGGTCAGAGTGCCGTACTCAGAGGCGGTGAGCTGGGACACGTCCACATTGATGGACGTCTCGGGAAGGGTGATGGCAGCGGTCTCCTCCGCAGCTTCCGCAGAGGCGGTCTCCGCAGACGCCTCGCCGGAGGCTTCGCCGCTGGCGAAAGCACCCACGGAAAGGA
>JAJQFY010000111.1:4344-5983 GCA_021200935.1 Oscillospiraceae bacterium | reverse complement strand
CCGTCATGCTCACCGGGGACAGCCGGGGGGCGGCGGAGGCGGTGGGGCAGCGCCTGGGTCTCGACCAGGTTCACGCCCAGCTCCTCCCCGGGGACAAGGTGGATTGCCTGGAGGCCCTGCTGGGGGCGAAATCCCCCAGGGGAACCCTGGCCTATGTAGGGGACGGGGTGAACGATGCCCCGGTTCTCAGCCGGGCGGACATTGGCATCGCCATGGGGGCCACGGGTTCCGACGCGGCCCTGGAGGCGGCGGACATGGTGCTGATGGACGACGACCTGATGAAGCTCCCCGCCGCCATGGACATATCCCGGAAGTGCCTTCGCATTGTCCGGCAGAACATCGTCCTGGCCCTGACCATCAAGGGTTTGTGCCTGCTCCTGGGTGCCTTCGGCCTGGCCTCCATGTGGGAGGCGGTCTTCGCCGACGTAGGCGTGGCCGTGATCGCGATTATAAACGCCAGCCGTATGCTGGGGAAGCGGTAAGTGCGGGTTGTGGTTGACGGGGTGGATATGGTGGTATATACTGACATGAGAAGGAGGCGATACCCATGGACACAGCCAAGGTATTTGAAAACGGGCGCAGCCAGACCGTGCGGCTGCCCAGGCAATATCGGTTCCAGGGGGAGGAGGTCATTGTCCAGCGCCTGGGAGACGCAGTTCTCCTGGTGCCGAAGGAATCCCTGTGGAACACCTTCACCGACGGCCTGAACGGATTTACAGACGACATTTTCAAGTCAGGCCGGGAGCAGGGCCAGCAGGAGGAACGGGAAGCTCTATGACCTATATGCTGGACACAAATATTTGCATCTATGCCATGAAGAACAAGCCCGAGGCGGTATTGGCCCGGCTGAAGCGGGAGATGGACAAGGGGGTATGCCTCTCCTCCATCACCCTTGCGGAGCTGGAATACGGCATGAAGCACAGCGCGTCCCCGGCCAGGAATGAACAGGCTCTCATTCGCTTTCTCATTCCCTTTAGTATACTTCCCTTTGACAGAGACGCCGCCTCTGAGTACGGAGACATCCGCGCCTATCTTCAAAGCCGGGGAACCCCCATTGGCCCCCTGGATATGCTGATAGCCGCCCACGCCAGGGCCGAGCATCTCATTCTGGTCACGAACAACGTAGGCGAGTTCGCCCGCGTCCCCGGCCTGCGGGTGGAGAATTGGGCAGCGGCGTAACGCCTGAAGCGCTTAAAGCTGACCGAGGCGCGGAGGTTGTGGTTGACAGGCGCTGCGGAGGATGTTATAATACAGATTAGAAACTATCACTTGCCGGAGTGGCGGTTTCTGCGTTTTACGATTATCGTTACTGTAAAAACCCGATATGAAATGTAAGAACCTGTATTCACAGGCAGACAATGGCGGATGGGTAAAAGCCCCAAGGCTGTTGGACGCCTGTGAATACAGGTTTTTATGCGGCGTCACCCCCTGCGGGGCTTGTGACAAACCGCCAAATGATTAGAAACAGACTGTGGTTGACAGAGCCAGCGGATGATGCTATAATATAGGCACAAAAAGGGTGCCGTGGTTAGCGGTTAGCCCCTGTGTTTAGTTAGATTTCTTGAGAGAAACCGTCACTTGCCAGAGTGGCGGTTTCTGCGTTTCACTATTATCGTCACGGTAAAGATACCGATATGAA
>JAJQFY010000111.1:0-4244 GCA_021200935.1 Oscillospiraceae bacterium | reverse complement strand
TGTTGGGGACAAGGACTATCATAACATAGAAATCGTCGAAACACAAGGGATTATGCGGGCGGGTCAAAGACCCGCCCGTTTTCAGCCGTTCAGGGCGGCGATCAGGGCGGCCCAGGTGTTTTTGCCGCAGATGCCGTCTACCTTCAGGTTATAATCGGCCTGGAAGGCCCGGACGGCGGCGCGGGTGGCGGAGCCGAAGGTGCCGTCGGCCCCCTTGTCCCCGCAGTGATAGCCCAGGGCCAGCAGATAGGTCTGCATGGTGTACACGTCGCTTCCCATGCTGCCGGTTGCGATTTGACTGTGGGCGGCGGCGGAATCCCCGGCGGCGATGGAGGGGGTATCGGAAGTCTCGGCGTTCACCGTGTCCGTCAGGGTCTGGCCGGTATAGACCCCGCTGACCGCCTCCTGATAGGCCTGATACCAGGTGTTGTACGCCTGGGTGGAATAGGCCGTTCCCACGGGAAGGCCCAGGGTCTCTGCAATATCCGCCGTCACATAGCCGTAGGCCTCCCACTTGGTCAGGGCGTTTTCATAGGTCTGCTGGGTGGCCGTCGTCTGGTTCTCGTATGCCTGCTGAGCCGCTGCCGTCTGGTTCTCATAAGCCTGCTGGGCGGCGTCCTGCTGGTTTACATAATTCGTCTGATAGACCGAGGCGGCGGCGGCGTTGAGCTGGTCGAGAAGCTCCAGCTCGTCCAGGGCCTGGGTGCGCCCGGCCAGGTAATTTTCATAGGCCTGCTGGTACAGCTCCGCCTTTTTGTCGGCGGCCTGGGCGGTGTAATAGTTCTGGGCCTGCTGGGCCGCCGTCACCGCCGCCGTGGAGGCCACGCCCCCGGTCTGGGCCGCCGCCGTACCAAGGCTGTCCGCATAGGCCCGCTGGCCCTCCCGGATGTAGGTCTTGCGGTAGTCCTGCCACAGATCCTCCGCCTCGTCGGCGGAAAAGCTCTGGCTGAGAGCCTCCAGCAGGCTGCGCTCCTGGGCCTCGTATTCATTGGTATAGCTGCCGCTGTCGGTCAGGTAGTACCCGGAGCCGTCGGCTCCGGCGGTGTAGCCGCCGTAGATGGAGCGGATCTGCTCCGCCCCGGCGTTTGCCAGGGAGCGGGCCTCTGCGGTGGAGGCGGCGGCGTAGTCCTGCTTATAGGACAGCAGGCTCATCCCCGCGTCCGGGTTTGCCTGGGCCAGCCGCAGGTCGGCGTCGGAAAAGCTCTCCAGCAGCCCCGCCGCCGTGGCCTTTTTTACGAAATCCTCATAGGTGTAGGTATAGGATGCCATAGTTCCTCCTTTGTTTATTCGTCCTCATCCAACTGCTCCAGCCGGTGCAGGATGTAACGGTACTGCTCGCTGAGCTGGTAGACATAATCTGTCAAACGGTTCAGCTTCTCCTCCTGGGTTTCGTGGCCGGTGAAGCCGATTTCGGTGGTGATGTAGGCCATGGTTGGTTCCTCCTCTTTCTTAGTGGGCAGTGGTTAGTGAGTAGTGAGCAGCAGGGAACTAACCACTAACCACTAATCACTTACCACTCTTTACCTGACGCTGCCAGTGTAGCTTTCTCTACTCATCCCCCACAGCTTCCAGGAACCCACGCCTTCCAGCTTCACGCGGAAGCTGTCGCAGCGGCGGGGGATCAGGTGGAGGGTTTTGATGGCCCGGGGACTTTCGGATACGGTTCCCACGAGCTGCCAGTCGCCTCCGTCATAGCTGACGTACAGGGACAGGGTTCCCCCCACCTGGACGCGAAAATACAGCCGATTTACGCCCTGGCGCTCCACTCCGCCGCTGTAAAAGTCCGCAAATTCGCAGGAACTCCCCACTTCGCCCTCCGGCGTCCCCTGCTGCTCCCGCACCCGGCCTGTCTGCCATATGCTCCCGTCGGCGGCCAGGAAGTACAGCTCCCCGGCGCACCAGGCGAAGTCCATGGCCTGGGTATCGTCCTCCCGGTGCCACAGGTCGAGCTGGGTGTCGTAGACGTACAGGCTCCAGTCCTCCCCCTGGCGGCAGGTGACATAATATTTCCGCCCGTCCGTTCCGGCCACCGCGTCCTCCCGGCGGGCGGGGCCAAGGGGCTGGTCGATGAGGGCCGGGACGCTCCCGGCATAGGCAGCGAACCCGGCGGGGGATTTATAGTAGAGGGTCTGGCCCACCACGGCGAAGCTGCGGCTGCTGCCCGCCTCGCAGCCCAGGGTCTCCGTGTCCAGGAGCTGGAAGGCGGAGGGCTTGGAGCCGTAGACCCGGTAGATGTGGTTTTCCTTGAACAGGATGGGGTAGCCCCCGTAGGCGCAGGCCCCGGTGAAGGGGCCGCCGCTGCCCACCTCCACGCTCCAGCAGCAGGGGGCGGTGCCGTCGAAGTTGTTCCAGACCCGGGGGTCGCCCAGATAGGAGCAGTACACCCCCTGGCCCATGACCCCCCAGAGCCGGTTGTCGCACTGGCAGAGATATTCCAGATCCGGCACCGTGCGGCTGACGGTGACGACCCCCTCCTCCTGGTAATCCAGCCAGGTCTCGTTCTGGAAGGAGATGGTCTCCTCCCCGGCGGCCCCGGCCACCACGGTGACGGTGGTCTCCGACCCGCCGATGACGGCCAGCATGTCCGTGCCGCCCCGGTAATACAGCCTGTCCCCCTGGCTCATCCGGGTGGGGACAGTGAAGGTGTAATATTCCTTCTCCCAGACCACATTGTAATACCCGGCGGAAAGGCCAGACGCCCCCACCTCGTAATAGAGCTGGGTGTCCAGGGTGAAGCTGTCGTCGTAAAAATAGAGAGTGTCCCCTTCCACCTCTCGCACCACCAGGGTCAGGTCGTTTTCCTGATGCACCGTGCAGCCCTCGATGGTCAGGCCGTCCCCGGCCCGGAAAAGGGATTCCAGGTCAAGCCCCGGCAGGGTCAGGCTGTTGGCGGAATCGGATATGCCGCCTGGCGCGGCCAGGGAGCGGAACGCCACCCCTTCCGCGGAGGCGGACGCCTCCAGGGAACCGAAGGCATCGGTAGAGATGTTATAATACAGCTTGTCCGGCCAGATCACCACCCAGGTGTTGAGGTAGCAGAGCCGCTTGTCCCCGGCGGAGACGGCCCCCTTATGCTCTCCGTTATAATAGAACCCTTCACCGTCCACCCAGCAGAGACAGTCCCCGGCGGCCAGGGCCTTGGGGTCGGTCAATGTTCCCGCCAGATACCGCTGGGCGCGGGGGGGCCAGCAGGGGGTAGTAGTCGCTGGTCATGTTCTCCATGGCCTGGATCTCTCCGTCCCGGGCGGCCAGGTTCTCGTTCAGGCCCCCGAACACGTTTTGCCAGCTCCGGCCATAGCCGTCGCCGTTTGGAAGCTTCGCAAGTCTCATGGTCACACCCCCAGAACGATTTTCACCACGGCGGCGATCACCGCCGTGCCGACGGCCCCCAGCACCCAGAGGATGGCGGTGAGCTTGGCGTTAATCACCGCGTACTGGGTCTCGCGCCGGGCCAGGGTCTTTTCATGCTGGGCCAGGGTCTGCCGCACCTGGCCCAGCTCCTCCCGCGTCACCTCGGTCATATCACTGGCCTCCCAGATTCATAACGGCGGCCAGCCCGGTGGCCACCGCCACGGCGATAACCGGGGCCAGGGCGGTGTCCGTATCCGCGAGAGACGCGGCCAGGACGCCCGCGGCGGACTGGAGGAAGGTTCTCAGCGCTCTATAGAGCCACTCGTGATTTGTAAACCATGCTTTCATTTTTTATATTCTCCTTTGTTTTTGTCGATTTTTGTCGAATGGTGGGGGTAGCTGCGTCTGATGGGGTGCTGGCTACGGGGAAACCCCTCCGTCAGCGCCGGAGGCGCTGCCACCTCCCCGCATTGCGGGGAGGGGAACCCCTCCACCGCCTGGCGGCGGTCCCCCTCCCCTTTCAGGGGAGGCTAACCCTGCGGCTTCGCCGATAGTGTTTGTTGTGCGTTTAGGGTGTACCTGTGTTTTTTAGATGTGTCTATGCTTATGTTACCTAATGTATTGTACCTAGTGTATAAAAAATAAGTATACCTAAAAAGTACAACAAACACCGAAGGCGAAGCCGAGGTGTCGTCTCCCCTGCGAAGTACCCTGCGGGTAAAAGGGGAGGGGGACCGCCCGTTAGGGCGGTGGAGGGGTTCCTCCCCCGCGTTGCGGGGGAGCCGCCAGCTCCGCTGGCGGAGGGGGCCACCCCGTCCGTCAGACGCTGCCTGTTCCTTACTCAATCGCCGCCCAGGTCAGCGGCCCGACGATGCCGTCAACCTCCAGGCCCT
>JAJQFY010000191.1 GCA_021200935.1 Oscillospiraceae bacterium | reverse complement strand
CCGGTTTCACCATTCGGATGAAGAAATTAAACAGCAGATTATGGAAATGTTCAACTTGGACGAAGCCACCGCCGACAGCTACCTTCTGAAAAAGAGCGCATAACGGGCTGTCAAGCTATATCTCATCCCCCGCCGTCACGGTTCCCTGTGGCGGCGGGATTTTTCTGCCTTTTTGCTACCGTTTTGGTAAGAAATTATATCGTTTTATTTACAAACATTAACAATTTGTTTATAAAATTTCCGGTTTTGGTCACGGACTTGTCACAAAAGGACAGGGGAATTGGTATAGAATGGGGGCATATGTGAAAGCAAGGAGGTCTTTGCGTTGATAGAGGTTAGTCATCTTACCAAGCGCTATGGCAGCCATCTGGCCGTGGACGATTTGAACTTCACCGTGGAAAACGGGGTAGTCTACGGTTTTTTGGGGCCGAACGGCGCGGGGAAGAGTACCACCATGAACATCCTGACAGGATGCCTGGCCGCCACCAGCGGCACCGTCACCATCGACGGCTACGACATATTTGAAAACCCCACCGAGGCCAAGCGGCGGATCGGATATCTGCCGGAGATGCCCCCCCTGTACACCGGCATGACGGTGCGGGAGTACCTGACCTTCGTGGCCAGGGCCAAGGGGGTTCCCTCCAAGGAGCAGGAGAGCCAGCTTGCCCATGTGATGGAGGTGACAGGCACCACCGAGGTAGCCGACCGGCTCATCAAGAACCTGTCCAAGGGCTTCCGCCAGCGGGTGGGCATTGCCCAGGCCATTTTGGGCGACCCGGCGGTGGTGATTTTGGACGAGCCGACCGTGGGCCTTGACCCCATCCAGATCATCGAGATCCGGGAGCTGATCCAGGACTTGGGGAAAAACCACACAGTCATCCTGTCCAGCCATATCCTCAGCGAGGTGCAGGCGGTGTGCGACCAGATCCTCATTATCAACCGGGGAAAGCTGGTGGCCTGCAGGGAGGCCCAGAGCCTGGAGGAGCAGTTCGCCGGGGAGGCCACCTATAAGCTGACGGTGAAGGCCGCCCCCATCACCGCGGAGCGGGCTTTGCGGAACGTGCCGGGGGTGCAGAAGATAGAGGCCCAGGAGGGGGCGGAGGGCCGGTGCGACCTGACCGTCACCGTGTCCGATTTAAGCGCCGAGACGGACGAGCGGCTGTCCTTCGCCATGAGCGACCGGCGCATCCCGGTGCTGCGCCTGGAACGGGAGCAGGCCAGCCTGGAGGACGTGTTTTTGACCCTGACCGCCCAGGCGGAGGCGGAGGCCCAGACCCAGGAGCGGCGGGGCCGGAGATCCTGGTTTAAGAGCGGGCCGAAAAAAGCGCCGGAGGCCCCGGCCCCGGCGGCGGACGAGAATGAAAAGGAGGCGGAGCAATGAGCGCCATTTACGAACGGGAGCTGGACAGCCAGCTCAACGGCCTGACCGGGTATATCTACGGGGCGCTGATGCTGCTGTTCGGGGGCATATACGTCATGGCCTACAACCTGTCCGGGTACACCCAGTTTTCCTATGTGCTGTACAGCATGGAGTTTGTCATGCTCATCGCCATCCCCCTGCTGACCATGCGGTCCATCGCGGAGGAGCGGCACCAGCGGACAGACCAGCTCCTCTATTCCCTGCCCATGAGCATGACGAAAATCGTCCTGGGCAAGTATTTCGCCCTGGTGACGGTGATGGCCCTGCCCATGATCGTCATGGCCCTGTACCCGGTGGTGATAAACGCCATGACACTGTCCGGCGCCATCTCCCTGAAAAGCGCTTATGGGGCGCTGATCGGGTTCTTCTTCCTGGGGCTGGCATTGACGGCCATTGGGCTTTTCATCTCCTCCCTGGTGGAAAACGGGGGCGTGGCGGCGGGCTGCTGCTTTATCGTGCTGCTGCTTCTCTACTTCCTGTCGGCCCTGACGGACTATATGTCCAGCGCCGCATGGGTATCCTTTGTGGTGCTGGCCGTGGTGGTGGTGCTGTTGGGTGTGCTGCTGTGGCGGCTGACAAAAAATGGCAGCTTCGCCCTGATGTTTTCCATCATTCTGGGGGCCGTGCTGCTCATCTGCTTTATGATCTGGCCGGACGCCTTTTCCGGGCTGATCACCTCCGTTTTGGAGCAGCTTGCGGTATTCGACCGATTTGACAATTTTACCTATGATATATTCGATATTACCAGCCTTGTATATTATGTGACGGTGGCGGCGGTCTTTTTGTTCCTCACCGTCCAGTCCATGGAGCGCAGGAGGTGGAGCGAATGAGCGACCAGAAAAAGGATTTGCCGTCCCAGACCCCGGAGACCCAGGGGGAGTGGACGCAGGAAAAGGCCCCGGAGGAGACGGCCTCGGAAACAGAGGAGACCTCTTCCCCGGCCCAGGAGACCGACGGGGAGTGGACAAGAGAGAGCGGGGACGCGGCCCCGGCGGAGGCCGACCCCTCCCAGAAGTCCAAGGAAGCCAAGCCCCAGGGCGAGACCGCCGGAAAAATCCGGGCCGCCTTTAACACCAAGGCACGGCGGGCAGGCTCCTACAGCATTTTCGCCGCCATTGTGGTCATTGCCATCGCCGTGGTGGTGAACCTGGTGGTGAACGCCCTGCCCAGCTCCGGCACCCAGCTTGACATGACGGAGAACCAGATCTATTCCATCTCCGACCAGACCAAGCAGATCCTGGGCGCTTTGGACACGGACGTGGATGTGTACTGGATCGTCCAGTCCGGCAGCGAGGACGCCACCCTGGAGCAGGTGCTGGCGAAATACGCAGAGTACAGCCACGTCACCGTCACCTCCGTTGACCCGGTGGTGTACCCCAGCTTCGCCAGCCAGTATACGGATGAGACCATCACCAACAACAGCCTGTTGGTGGTCTGCGGGGACAGAACCATGTACATCCCCTACTCTGACATCTGGACGTATTCCGACTACTCAACGTATTATTATTACTACTATTATTACGGCGAGGAATACCTGGACGTGTTCGCGGGAGAGAGCCAGCTCACCAGCGCCATCGGCTACGTCACCAGCGACGACCTGCCCATTATGTACATCCTCACCGGCCACGGGGAGACCGGCGTCTCTGACGACGTGCTGGACGCCATTAACATGGATAACATCCAGACCGAGGAGCTGAGCCTTCTCACGGTGGAATCCATCCCGGAGGACTGCGCGGTGCTGGCCCTGTTCGGCCCCACCAGCGACCTGTCCGCCGACGAGGTGGCCATGATCGAGACCTATCTGGCCGAGGGCGGGGATATGATCATCACCACCGCCTACACCGAGGAGGACATGACAAACTTCCAGACCCTTCTCTCCGACTGGGGCCTGGATCTGACCAACGGCTATGTGCTGGAGAGCAACAGCAGCTACTACTATTACGGCTACATCGACCTGGTGCTGCCCACATTGGGGAGCCACGACATTACCTCCCCCCTGACAGAGGACGGGTACAGCGTGCTGATGCCCGACGCCCAGGGCCTGACGGCAAACGGCCTGAACGACGACCTGACGGTGACGGCATTGCTGACCAGCAGCAGCTCCTCCTACATCAAGGAGAGCCTGACCGGCCTGACAAGCTACGAGCAGACGGACGATGACCCTGCCGGGCCCTTCCTGCTGGGGGCGGCGGTGGAGAGCGAAAGCTCCGGCGGCAAGCTGGTGGTGTTCACCTCTACCCTGTTCATGGAATCGGACTACAGCGGCCTGGTTTCCGGGGCCAATGAGGACTTGTTCCTGAACGCGGTGGACTGGCTGTGCGAGAAGGATTCCTCTATTTCCATCCATACCAAGACCATCAGCAGCGATTACCTGTCCTTCTCGGACAGCTCCGCCAGCACCCTGAAAACATTGCTGGTCATCGTGGTGCCGGTGCTGTTTTTGGCCTCCGGCGTGGTCATATTCATTCGAAGGAGGCGGCGCTGATGAAACGCGGTGCGAAATTAGGCGTCCTGGTGGCGGCCCTGGCGGTGCTGGTGGGGGCCTGGGGCCTGATTAACTACCTGACCACCCAGAAGGAGGCCGCCGACGCGGCCCTGGAAATTACAGACGACGACATCGACCTGGCGGTGGGGGAGCATGACGACGTGACCGCCCTTTCCTGGACGTACAGCGAAAGCACGGTGAATCTCACCTACGACGCGGATTCAGAGACCTGGGTCAACGCCGACGACGAGACCTGCCCCATCGACCAGGAGGCAGTGGACGCGCTGGTGACGGCGGTCTCCTCTACCTGCGCCTCCCAGGAGGTGACGGACGTGGAGGACTTTGAGCAGTACGGCCTGGACGAACCCACCCTGACGGTGACGGCCTCCACGGCGGACGCCACCGTCACCTACGCCGTGGGCAGCACAAGCCTGACCGGGGAGTATTACGTCCGGGTGGACGGGGGTACCTCGGTTTACACAGAGACCGGCCTGCTGGCCGGGGCCTTCCAGGTGCAGATCGACGACCTGCTCCAGCTTGAGAGCGCCCCGGAGGACATTGCCTCTGTTGTCAGCCTGAGCGTAGAGACGGACGTCACCAGCTACACCGTGGAGGCGGTGGAGGACGCCGCGGCGTTTTATTGCACCGACGCCTACACCTGGTTCCTGACGGAGCTGGACGGGGTGGATTACACGGCGGCTGTCGTCACCACAGCGGAGGCGGAGACGGAAGTCTCTGAGGAATCGGAAGCCTCTGAGGAGGCCGCCGCAACCGCCCTCATCACCACCCAGGCGGCTGCCCTGGACGAGGACTCCGCCGCCGCCCTGTACGAGCTGGTCAGCGGGATCTCCTTCCTGTCCTGCGAGACCTGGAACGCCGACGACCTCTCCGCCTACGGCCTGGACGCCCCCCCAGGGGGTCGTCACCCTGACCTACCTGGATTCGGAGGAGGAGACCCAGACCTTCACCCTGGAGTTTGGGGACTACACCAGCGGCTATGTGTATGTCCGGCTGGCCGGTTCCAATATGGTCTATCTGGCCGACGGGTCGATTCTGGACGGGCTGATGTACCCGGATTGGGACAGCATGACCCCCCTGACCCTGACGCCCCTGGATTGGGACACCGTCACCACCATCGCTGTCACCCTGGACGGAGCCGATACCTATGAAATTGAGCGCACCTATACCATCGAAATGGTGGAGGTCGAGGTTGAATCGGAGGACGAGGACACGGAGGACGCGGAGGAATCCGAAGACACCGACGAAGAATCCGAAGAAGCCGAAACCGAGCTGGTGGAGACCCAGGTGAACATCTACACCTACGGGGACAAGAGCCTGGACGCCGACGACATGGACGGATGGCTGGATGATGTATACGCCCTGACCGCCGCCAGCCTTGCCGACACAGAGGAGGGCCGGTCAGAGGTGATGACCATCACCTTCCAGCGGGACGCCGACGTGTGGCAGCAGGTGACTGTCACCTTCTGGAAGTACAGCAGCACCCAGTACCTGTGCCAGCTTAACGGGGACGCCTATTACCTGGTGTCCAGCTCCACGGTGGACAGCCTCTACGACGACATCTGGGCCATCCTCACCGCAGAGGAGGAGACCGAGGACGCGGAGGACGCGGAGACGGAAGCCGAAGCGGAAACCGAGGACGCCGACGCGGAAACCCAGTCGTAAGAAACCAAGTAAACCGCCAGCGCGGGGCCACCGGCTCCGCGCTGGTTCGTTTGTTGCGGGGCAGCCGCAGCCTTGGGTCAGGCGCGATGACCTGGGCGGTTGTCAGCCGAATCATTTAGCCAGCGCCTCATAGGCGGCACGGTTCTGGGCTATCAGGCGTTTTGAGACGGCGAGAACGTCCTCGTCCCTGGCCGTCTGCTCCGCCTCGGCGGCGCTGAACTCGATGAGAAGATACCGGGGGCGTTGTTTTTCAAAATTACCACCGGCCCGCCCTCATCCACCATCCGGGCCACGCGGGAAAAATTCTGGTTTGCCTCTGTGATGGAGACCAAATTGCTGGTGTTTACGTTCATAGGGTAGCTCTCCTTTCGGTGCTTTCCTATAGTATACACAGATTCTAGGAGAAATTCAACCTATTTCGGAAA
>JAJQFY010000102.1:303-6019 GCA_021200935.1 Oscillospiraceae bacterium | reverse complement strand
CACCCGCTCCTCAAAATCCCCCCGATACTTGGTTCCGGCCAGCATGGAGGGCAGGTCCAGGGCCACCACCCGCTTCCGCCGCAGATGCTCCGGCACGTCCCCGGCGGCCATCCGCTCCGCCAGGGCCTCCGCCACGGCGGTTTTTCCCGCCCCCGGCTCCCCGATGAGGATGGGGTTGTTCTTCGTCCGGCGGGATAATATCTGTATCACCCGGCGCAGCTCCCGCTGCCGCCCCACCACCGGGTCCAGCTTCCCCTGGGCGGCAAGCTCCGTCAGATCCCGGCTGTACTGGTCAAGGGTCTTGGTCTCCGCCCGGCGGGCGGCGGTGCGGGCCTGTCCCCCCTCGCCCGGCTTGCCCCGGTATTCCGGGCCGGAAAATATATCCATCACGTCTGTGTAAAGCCGGTTGGGGTCTACCCCCGCCGCCTCCACCGCACGGGTTCCCGCGCAGTCGGACTGGCGCAGAATCCCCATGAGCAGATGCTCCGTTCCCACAAAGCTGTGGCCCAGCCGGGCCGCGTCGGAGCAGGCCAGCTCTATGCTTCTTTTCGCCCTGGGGGTCAGCCCCTGGGCCGGAGGGCCGGGAACGCCCCGTCCCGCGCTTTGGGTCACAAGCTCCGTGACGGACGCCTCCTCCATGCCGCACCGGCGCATGACCCGGCAGGCCAGGCCGTCCCCCTCCCGCATTAAGCCGATCAGCAGATGCTCCGTGCCTACATAGCTGTGGCCCAGGGCGCGGGAGGCATCCCATGCCTCCTCAATGGCCTGCTGGGCCAGCTTGGTAAATCGTTCCGAATGATTCATGTCAATATCGCCTCCACGGGAATTATAGCCCGCTGGAAAGAAATAAAAGCGCGAGTAACGGTTGATTTTTCTGATTTTTATGCTAATATGTATATCGTACATCAGGATATGGAGGTAAATACTATGGCATACAAAATCACCGACGCGTGCATCTCCTGCGGGAGCTGTGCTGAGCAGTGCCCCATGGAGGCCATCAGCGAGGGCGACGCCCACTACGTCATCGACGAGGAAAAGTGCATTAGCTGTGGTAGCTGCGCCGAGCAGTGTCCCATGAGCGCCATCGAGGAAGGCTGACGCTCGACCGAAGGGGGCGATATGCGCTGCATATCGCCCCTACTCCGTATACCACCCCATTTCCGCAGAAGGGAGCTTCTATGAAACAGCTTTGGTCAGGGGGGCCGGTCTATACGGACGACCCAGCCTTTAAGATAACCACCGATTCCGTGCTTTTGGCGGACTTCGCCGGGGGCGTGGACTTCACCCGCTCCATGGACATGGGCTGCGGCGGCGGGCTGCTGTCCGTGCTGCTGCACCACGCCAGGCCGGAGGCCGTGTTCGACAGCGTGGATTTGCGGCAGGCCGCTGTGGACGTGTGCCGGGATAACTGCCGGGCCAACCATATCCGGGGCCAGGTGTCCTGCGTGGATCTGCGGCAGCACCGCAGTCTGGGCCAGCCCGGGGCCTATGACCTGGTGGTGTGCAACCCGCCCTATTACTACAGCGGCAAGCCCTCCCCGGACGGGGACAGGGCCGCCGCCCGCTCCGGCCTGAGTCCGGCCCAGTTTTCCGGGGCCGCCTCCTATTTGCTGCGGAAGGGCGGCACCTTCTGCCTGGTTCACAAGCCGGAATACCTGACGGACATCTTCGCCGCCATGCGCCTTGCGGACATCGAGCCAAAGCGCCTGCAAATGGTGGCCCATAAAATAGAGAGCGCCCCCTCCCTGGTGCTGATTGCCGGTCGGCGGGGCGGACGGCCCGGCCTGGCCGCCCTGCCGACCATGGTGCTGTGCAACGCCGACGGCACCCCTACGAAAGAGATACGGCGCATATACCACATGCAGACTAAGGCATAAGATTCAATGGTTTTTAATGTATTCATTTACATATTGGCGGGGCTGATCGCGGGGGTTTTGACCGGGTTTTCCGGCATATCCGCCGCCGTGGTGGTGACGCCGGCCCTGGTGGCCCTGTGCGGCTTTGACGCTTACGAGGCGGTGGGCATCGCCATGGCCTCGGACGTGATCGCCTCCGCCCTGACCTCCTACAGCTACGCGAAGCACGGCCATTTACGCATTGGGGACGCCAAATGGCTGATGATATCCGTTTTGGTCTTCACCCTGTTCGGGAGCTGGCTGGGGAACATCGTCCCCCACGACACCCTGGGGGATATTTCCGTGGTGCTGACGCCCCTGATGGGCATGAAATTTTTGTTCTTCCCCCAGACGAATCTGAACCGATTCTTCGGCCAGCTCGGCAAAAAAGCCATGTTTTGGTCGGCCATCATCAGCGGCGGGGTCATCGGCATTATCGCCGGGTTCGTGGACGCCGGCGGGGGAGAGATGATGCTGCTGGTGCTGTCCACCCTGCTGTGCTATGAGGTGAAGGATTCCGTGGGTACCGGGGTGTTCATTATGACCTTCGTGGCCCTGGTGGGCTGCGCCAGTCACATCTATCTGGGCGGCTGGCCGAATATGACCGCCTTTATCATCTGCATTGTCGGCAACGCCACCGGCGCCATCTGCGCCGCCCGTGTGGCCAACCGCATTAACTCCGCCACCCTGAACCGCATTATCGGCGTGCTGCTGGTGGGGTCGGGCCTTATTATGTTCGTGGCGAACTTTTTCTTGTAATATAATCTGAAATTAATCTGGAATCCTCCCATCAAAAAACCAGCCGTCGAAAAACGGCTGGTCTTTTTTTATGGGCGGCGGTTACTTTTTCCCCTTTTGCCCCGTTTCGGGCAGGAGCAGGGTGCCGACGGTCATCAGAACGCACAGGACGGCGGCGGCCACAAAGAGCAGGCTGCCGGATATGTCCACCAGGGGGGTAATGACGAAGGAGGGGATGATAAAGCCGCCCACCACATAATGAATCAGGGTGACGAGGCCCTGGGCGCTGCCCAGGTATTCCGTTCCCACCTCCGACAGTCCCGCCAGGATCGCCATGAAGAAGGCGCAGCCAATGCTGACGCAAAAGCCCAGAAGGCACACCAGCGGCAGCACCAGCCCGTCCGGGGCCGCAGCCATGGGAAGGGTGAAGGCGGCGGCCAGCAGCATGAGCGCGGCCAGCAGGGGCCGGAATTTCCCCAGCCGGGTCTGGATGGGCGGGATGAGGACGGAACCCACAATGGCCGCGATGTTCAGCATACCGGCAATGCTGTTGGCTGTGGCGGCGTCCATGGCGCGGGTGCTGGCCAGCACGGTGGGCAGCAGGGTGGAGACCGTGTAAATAAAGGCGCTGAAAAGGGCGCAGCAGAGGGCCACGATCCACACGTTCCGCAGCCGGGCCACCTGGGAGATGTATTTCAGAACCGGCTGGGAGGGGGGCAGAACGGTACCCTTTGGGGCGTCCCGGCCAAAGAGCAGCCACATAACGGCGGCCAGCAGCAGCACCAGGCCGGAGACCAGCAGGGCCTGGCAGTAGCCAGTGTAGAGGGTGCTGGTGAGTTGGGCCAGGGAGATGCCCGCCGCGCCGATGGCGCAGTAGAGGGAGAAGGCGAAGCTGGCCTCCCTTTGGGGAAACCAGGCGCTGATAATCTTGCCGGAGGTGGCGTGAACAGCGCCCAGGCCGCAGCCCACAAACAGGCTCAGCAGGAAAAAGGGTGCGTAGCTGTGGGCCAGCAGCCGCCCCAGGGAGGCCGCCGCCGTGATAAAGCAGAGGACAACGGCCACCCGCCGGGTTCCCAGCCGGTCGGCCAGGGTTCCGCCGCACACGCCGATGATACCGGCCACCACGGAAAAGGAGAGGGTAACGGCGGAAAACTGCATGGTGGTCAGGCACAGATCCGCCATGAAGTCCGCCGCGAAGGCGGAGAGCTGAAACTGGGCGTAGTTCGTTCCAAAATTGGGAAGGGACACCAGGATGAGCATAAGCCAGCGATAGGCGCTGGGCTTTTGGGCTTGCAGGCTGTTAGACATAGGCTGCTCCTTATTGGATTGGATTTGGATAGATTTCCCCAAAGCGGGGCAATAGCATAAACCATTGTACCATACTTTCCGCCATAAGGCCAGACAGCAGTTCCTTCTGAAAACCGGGCAGTTGAAGATTTCAAAAATTTACCAAATTTGCTGGTGTTTTCTAACCATATGGTGTATAATAGCACCATCTTTTAAAGGAAAAGGAGAACAAAAATGAAGAAAATCCTGGCAATCCTGTGCGCCGTGTGTCTGGTGCTGTCCCTGGGCGTGGGGGCCTTTGCCTCCGGCGAGGCGTCCGGCATGATGGGCGGCGGCAGCAGCGAGCCTGAGTCCTATGACGCGGTGATGGATATCACCGAGGACGAGGTTCTGGAGGATGTGGACATGGCCTCCGTGAACGGGGATGAGAACATCATCCACGTCTACGAGGGGGCTACGGTCTATGTCATCGACTCCGACTTCGTCAGCACGGGCGATGGCTCCGGCGGCGACGCCTCCAGCTTCTACGGCGTGGGCGCGGCGCTGTTCGTGTCCGACGGCACGCTGTATGTGGACGACTGCGACATCGACACCGACGCCAGCGGCGCGGCGGGCGTGTTCGCCTATGACACCGGCGTGGCCTATGTCAATGACTGCGACATTACCACCACCTCCGGCTCCGCCGGCGGCCTGCACGTTGCGGGCGGCGGCACCCTGTACGCCTGGGACTGCACCGTTATCACCAGCGCCGCTATGGCCGCTGCGGCCATCCGCTCTGACCGGGGCGGCGGCACCATGGTTATCGACGGCGGCACCTATGTCACCGAGGGCGGCACCGGCGCGGTGTACGTTACGGCGGACATCACCATTCACGACGCCTACCTCTACTCCGGCGCCTCCGAGGCCGTGGCCATCGAGGGCAAGAACACCATCCGCCTGTTCGACTGCGACCTGACCGGCAACATGGAGGCCACCGAGCTGAACGACAACGCGGTGTGGAACATTATCGTCTACCAGTCCATGAGCGGCGACGCGGACGTGGGTACCTCTGAGTACGACATGATCGGCGGCACCCTGACTACCGCCGCAGGCCCTGTGGTCTATAACACCAACACCTCCAGCTATATTACCTTCCAGGACGTGGACATCCTCTATGGAGAGGACACCACCTACTTCCTCCAGGTAACTGGCAACTCCAGCTCCCGTACCTGGGGTACCGCCGGGGCCAACGGCGCCAACTGCGTCTTCTCCGCCTATGACCAGAAGATTGAGAGCGACGTGGTGTATGACACCATCAGCAACCTGGACTTCTATCTCCTGGACGGCAGCGAGATGACCGGCGCTGTTTCCTGTGACGACACCCTCAACGGCGGCTACTCCGGCGACGGCACGGCGAACGTGTACGTCAGCGCCGACTCCACCTGGACAGTGACAGCCGACAGCGTCATCACCGGCACCCTGTACTGCGAGGGCACCATTGAAAACGCCGCCATCGTGGACGCCGACGGCAACGTGCTGGCGGGGGACGGGGAATTTACCGTCACCGTGGGCGCTTATGAGGAGACCGTGGACGCCTCCGGCGCGGGCCAGGTTCCCGTTTGGGAGGACTACGCGGTGGAAAATCCCTTTGCCGCTGACTAAAAATTCAGCGCAGACCAAAGCGGCGCCGGGAACCGTTTTCCGCGGCTCCCGGCGCGGAAGCGAACAAAAAAAGATCGCCCAAAAGGAGAGGAAGCCTTTTGGGCGATTTTCAAACAGACGGCTGCGTATTTACAAAAAGAGGAATTGTTGGAAAG
>JAJQFY010000102.1:0-293 GCA_021200935.1 Oscillospiraceae bacterium | reverse complement strand
AACAGAAAAAACGGGCTGATAAAAAGGGTTGGTAAAAAACAAGAGAGAAAAAGAGGAATGGCCGCCGGAAATCTTGATAGACAGAAAGAGTGTTGGAAAGTAGCTGCCGCCGTCTGCCGTGGCCGGTAACAGAATACGCTGGCTCACAACCACATCATACCGCAAGGAGCGAATTTTGTCAATTAATAAACAGAAATATTTCACGTTTTTCAAAAAAATTCCAAAGGGAGGATTAAGCGGATGACCATAGAGGAGCGGGAAGCGCTGGAGGAGGGGCTGCGGCGGAAATATTT
>JAJQFY010000023.1 GCA_021200935.1 Oscillospiraceae bacterium | reverse complement strand
GTACGGCGTGCCAAGCTGTATTATCTGCGTGACCGCGTGGGTAAGGCGGCCAAGGTCAAGGAAAAGCTCTAAAAGAACAAAAAAAGAGGCTGCGAGCCTCTTTTTTTGTTGCGTTTGCATGGGTTTGCATAGTATAATAAAAGTTAAATGGCCGTGTTAGACGGTCAGGAGGCCGCGGCAGGCGGCCCCAGGCGCAGAAAGGGGTAAGGCAATGAAGGATACGAACAAAGGCTCCCACCTGGCCCAAAACCAGCGGGCGGCCAAGAGAAAGCAGAAGCGTTCCGGCCCGGAGCCGGAGGAGCAGGACACAGCGCTGGAGGAGGCAGAGGTCATCAGCCCCTACAAGGAAACCTACGAGTGGATTCGGTGCCTGGTGCTGGCCCTGATCGTGTGTGTGCTGCTGTTTGTGTTTGTGGCCCGCGTCATCGACGTGGTGGGGTACTCCATGGTTCCCACCCTGGACGATGGGGACAAAATCATCATCACCCGCCTGGCCGGGGATTACGAGCAGGGGGACATCGTCGTCCTGCGGAAGGAGACCCTGCGGGAGGAACCGATCGTCAAGCGGGTCATCGCCGTGGAGGGCCAGACGGTGGATATCGACTTCACCCTTGGCATTGTGTATGTGGACGGCGTGGCCCTGGACGAGCCGTATGTAAACGAGCTGACCTACACCCAGGAGGACTTTGAGGGGCCGATCACCGTCCCGGAGGGGTGCGTGTTCGTCATGGGCGACAACCGCAACAACTCCACGGACAGCCGGGACGCCCGGGTGGGCTGTGTTGACACAAGGTATATTATGGGAAAGGTGGTCTTCCGCATCATGCCGCTGAGCAAGATGGGGGCGATATACGGGACAGATGGCTGATATACAATGGTTTCCCGGCCACATGAAAAAGGCCGAGCGGATGATGCAGGACAGCCTGAAGCTGGTGGACGTGATTTGCGAGGTGGTGGACGCCCGTATCCCCGCCGCCAGCCGGAATCCTGACCTGGACGAGATCATTGCCGGGCGGAAGCCCAGGCTGCTCATTCTCAACCGCTCGGATCAGGCCGACCCCAACGTCACCGCCCAGTGGCGGAATTATTACAAGACCCAGGGGACGCCCTTTCTGGAATGTGACGCCCGCTCTGGCCGGGGCGTGAAGGAGCTGCCGAAGGCCCTGCGGGCCATACGGGAGAAAAACGGCCCCCTGCGGGCCATGGTGGTGGGCGTGCCGAATGTGGGGAAATCCACCTTCATCAATAAGGTCAGCGGGCGGAAGACCGCCGCCGTCTCTGACCGCCCCGGCGTGACCAGGGGCAAACAGTGGATTACGGTGGACAACCAGCTTGAGCTGCTGGACACCCCCGGTATTCTGTGGCCCAAGTTTGTGGACCAGGCCACCGGGGAGCGGCTGGCCTTTACCGGCGCGGTGAAGGACGACGTGCTGGACAGGGAGGAGCTGGCGGCAAAGCTGCTGGTGCTTCTCCGAACGGAGTACCCGGCGGCTCTGACCACCCGGTATAAAATCGACCCTGACCCGGAGGCCCAGGGCTGGGAGCTTCTGGAGGCCTGCGCCAGAAAGCGGGGCTTTCTCATGGCAGGCGGTGAGGTCAACACCGAGCGCATGGCCGCCATTTTGCTGGACGAGTTCCGGGGCGGTAAGCTGGGGAGGATAAGCCTTGAGCGCCCCCGCTGACCTGTGGGTCATGGAGGCCGCGCTCCACGAGCAGGGTCTGCGCCTCATCTGCGGGGTGGACGAGGCCGGGCGAGGTCCCCTGGCGGGGCCGGTGTGCGCGGCGGCGGTAATTCTGCCCATGGGCTGCGAGCTGCCGGGCCTGAACGACTCCAAAAAGCTGACGGAAAAGCAGCGGGAGCGGCTGTTTCCCCTCATACAGGAGCGGGCCATTGCCTATGGCGTCGCCTTCGCCTCCGTGGCGGAGATAGAGGAAATGAACATCCTGTCCGCCGCCCTTCTTGCCATGAACCGGGCCATTGAGCAGCTTGCGCCTGCCCCGGACATGGCCCTGATAGACGGCAACACCACGCGGGACATAAAAATCCCGGCCCAGAGCGTGGTCGGCGGGGACGGCAAATGCGCCTGCATCGCGGCGGCCTCCGTGCTGGCGAAGGTGACGCGTGACCGGCTTATGACGGAGCTTGCCGCCCAGTATCCCCAATACGGCTTTGAAAAGCACAAGGGCTACGGCACCCGCGCCCATTACGCGGCCTTGGATGAATACGGCCCCTGTCCCGCCCACCGTATGTCCTTTTTGAGGAAATACTATGCCAAGCGATAAAAAGCTCCTGGGCGCCTCTGGGGAGGACGCGGCCTGCCGGTATCTCCGGCGTCACGGGTATAAAATCATTGGCCGCAACTTTTCCTGCCGCTTCGGGGAGATAGATATTATCGCCCAGAACAGACGGTATATCGTGTTTGCCGAGGTGAAGCTCCGGCGGGACGGGGAATTTGCCCGCGCAATGGAATATGTGACAGAGGACAAGCAGCGCCGCGTTATTATGGCGGCGGAGCTGTGGCTGTCCCGAAACCCTGCCAGACGCCAGCCCCGGTTTGACGTGCTGGAGGTATACGCCCCCCAGGGGACGATGACCCAAAAACCGGAAATATATCATATAGAGGACGCTTACCAGATATGAACTATGTCAGCACAAGACAGGGAACGGCGGGCATCACCGCGTCCCAGGCCATCATTCATGGCATAGCCCCGGACGGGGGCCTGTATGTACCCACGGAAATACCCGCTGTGAGCCAGGATTTCATCCGCGGGCTGTGCGGTTTGGATTACCGGGCCAGAGCGGTGCGTATCCTGGGCCTGTATTTGGAGGAATTTTCCAAGGAGGAGCTGGAACAGATCGCCGCCGCCTCCTATGGGGATAATTTCGATACCCCGGCCATCGCGCCGCTGCGTATGCTGGACGACAAAACCGGCGTGCTGGAGCTGTGGCACGGCCCCACCTGCGCCTTCAAGGATATGGCCCTTCAAATCATGCCAAGGCTCCTGACCGCCAGCCTTGGGAAAAACGGGGAGAAGCGCACCGCCAGCATTCTGGTAGCCACCAGCGGCGACACGGGCAAGGCGGCCCTGGAGGGCTTCCGGGACGTACCCGGCACCCGGATCATGGTGTTCTACCCCAGAAACGGGGTGTCCCAGGTGCAGAAGCTGCAAATGGCTACCCAGGAGGGGGAAAACGTAAACGTAGTGGCGGTGGAAGGGAACTTCGACGACGCCCAGACCGGGGTGAAGAAAATCTTCGCCGACAGGGATTTTGCCGAAAAGCTGAACGAGCGGGGCTATTTCCTCAGCTCCGCCAACTCCATAAACTGGGGCCGCCTGGTTCCCCAGATCGTCTATTATTTCTCCGCCTACTGCGATTTTGTGAACGCGGGGAAAATCGCCCTGGGGGACAAGCTGGACTTCTGCGTACCCACCGGGAATTTCGGCAACATCCTGGCCGGGTGGTTCGCGAAGCGGATGGGTCTGCCGGTGGGCCGGTTTATCTGCGCCTCCAACGACAACAACGTGCTGACCGATTTTATCCGCACTGGCGTGTACGATAAAAACCGGCCCTTCTATCAGACCGGCTCCCCCTCTATGGACATTCTGGTGTCCTCCAATTTGGAGCGGCTCCTGTACTGCCTGACCGGGGACGCCGCCGCTGTGGCCGGGTTCATGGCCCAGCTCTCGGACGCGGGCCGGTACGACGTGGGCGAGGCCATCCGCGCCGCCGTCCAGGGGGAGTTTTACGGCGGCTGGTGCAAAAACGCCGACTCCCTGGCGGAAATCGGAAAGCGCTGGAACGAGCAGGGCTATCTTATGGACACTCATACCGCCGTGGCCAGCCGGGTGCTGGCGGATTACCGGGTGGAGACCGGCTCGGACGCGCCCTGCGTCATCGTGTCCACGGCCAGCCCCTATAAATTCGGCGGCTCCGTGCTGGAAGCCCTGGGGGTTCAGACGGAGGAGACCGGCCCGGCCCTGATGGATATGCTGGCGGCCAAGACGGGGATCCCCGCCCCCGCGCCCCTGGCCTCTCTTGCCGACAAGCCCGTCCGCTTTACGAAGTGGGTGGAGACCGCAGACATGGAGAAGGCCGTGGCGGAATTTCTGGCGTAAGCGCCTCGTACTCGTATATGTAGAGGCGGCGTGAGCCGCCCCTGAGGTTTTACAAGGCTTGCCAGGTGTCCACAGGCGCGAAGGTGCCGCAGAAGGTCTCCGCCTTCGTGGTGGCATTTTCGCTCTTGACGTTGATGTGCGTGGCGGTACAGACATCGCCAATGGCGTGGTGCTTGCAGTTTTCAACGCTACAGCAAACACCGCTGATACAGTCGCAGTCCTGGCGGTCACAGCTTCTTTGATCCATCTCAATCACCTCGCGGATAGTATCTGCGGCAGGAGGTGCGTTTATACATATGTCACTTTTTGCCATAGGCGACCTGCACCTGTCCCTGACGGCCAATAAGCCTATGGACGTGTTCGGCCCCCGATGGGAAAATTATGTTGAAAAAATCAAAACAGGCTTTGCCGCCCTGGGGCCGGAGGACGTGTGCGTCCTCTGCGGGGACGTGAGCTGGGGCATCGACCTGGACGAGGCGCTGGAGGATTTTCGCTTCATCGAGGCCCTGCCGGGCCGGAAAATCATTGTGAAGGGCAACCACGACTACTGGTGGACCTCCGCCGCCAAGCTGAACGCCTTTTTGGAGAAAAACGACCTGCACACCATTGCGTTCCTCCACAACAACGCCTTTCCCTTTGGGGAAAACGCCGCCATCTGCGGCACAAAGGGCTGGTTTTACGAGGAGTCCCGGGGTACGGCCCACGACAAGAAGCTGATCGACCGGGAGACCCTGCGCCTGGAGGCCAGCCTGAAAGCGGGCGGGGAGCGGGATAAATACGTTTTTCTCCACTATCCGCCGAAATACGGCGGTTATCTCTGCCCGGAAATATTAGCCCTGCTGCGGCAGTATCAGGTGAAGGTCTGCTGCAGCGGCCATCTCCACGGGGACAGCCTGCGCCTGGCCTTCAACGGAACCTGGGAGGGGACGCGGCATATGTGCGTTTCCGGGGACGGAATTTTCTTTAAGCCTTGTAAAATTCTATGAGATTTGATACAATACAAGACTGATTCACTTTGTAATTTTATTTTTACCCCCGTAATATAGGAAGGAGACAACCAACCCATGATCGTAAAGAATGTAGAGAAGCAGGAAAAAAGCACTACCGCCTTTGAGGCAGTATGCGACGCCGCCGAGTTTGAGAAGGCCATCAATACGGTCTATCAGAAGAACAAAAGCCAGATATATATTCAGGGCTTCCGCAAGGGCAAAGCGCCCCGCATGGTTATTGAGGGAATGTACGGCAAGGACGTTTTCTATGAAGACGCCACCGAGGAGCTTGCGCCCAATGCCTTCAAGTTTGCCGCAGAGGAGCTGGGCCTGCGGACGGTGGGCCATCCTGCGGTGAAGAATACAGAGGTATCTGAGGAAAAGGAGCTGACTCTTTCCTTCGTCACAGCCGTCTGGCCGGAGGTAACGCTGGGCCAGTACCGGGGCGTGGAGGCCCCCAAGGCGTCCAGCGAGGTGCCGGAGGAGAAAGTGGCGGCGGAGCTTGCGAAGGTGCAGAAGCGCAACGCCCGCATCGTCACCGTGGAGCGTCCCGCCCAGACGGGGGACACCGTGGTCATCGACTACCTGGGTACCGTGGACGGCGTGGCCTTTGACGGCGGCGCCGCCGAGGGGCATAACCTGGAGCTTGGCTCCAACTCCTTCATCCCCGGCTTTGAGGACGGGGTCGTGGGTATGTCCGCCGGGGAGGAGAAGGACATCGACGTCACCTTCCCCGAGGCGTATCACGCGGAGGAGCTGGCCGGGAAGGCCGCCGTGTTCCATGTGAAGTGCCATGAGGTCAAGCAGGAGGAGCTGCCTGAGCTGGACGACGAGTTCGCCAAGGACGTGTCCGAGTTCGACACCCTGGAGGAGTATAAAGCCTCCCTTCGCACCCGGCTGGAGGAGAGTGCCGCCGCCGCAGCGGAGGAGGATTTCCAGCACAATCTGATCAT
>JAJQFY010000228.1 GCA_021200935.1 Oscillospiraceae bacterium | reverse complement strand
CCGCGGCGGAGGCTGCGGCGGCTGTCACGCCCACTCCGGCGCCTACGGCCACCCCGGCCCCCACGGCTACCCCTGTCCGCACCACAGAGACCGTCACCCTGGCCTTCGCCGGGGATATTGTGGGCCAGGCGGGCCTGACCACGGACGCCGCCGAATCGGACGGCGACACTACCACCTATGACTATTCCGCGGAGATTGCCGGTGTCACCGCCTCCCTGGAGGGGGTGGATCTGGCGGCCTGCACCCTGGTCGGCACCCTGTCCTCCGGCACGGAGTATGAGGGCTATCGGATGAATGAGGCCATGGCGGAGGCCATCGCGGGGGCGGGCTTCTCCCTGGTGAACGCGGCCACGGATCACATTCTGGACGACGGGCTGGAGGGCCTTTCCGAGACCGTTTCCCTTTTAAAGGACACGGGCATGGGCGTGGTAGGCGCTTACAGCAACGAAATCAGCACCGGCCTTCTGGTGGCGAATGTGGGAGAGGTGCAGGTGGCCTTTCTCAGCTATACATACGGCACTGGGGGCGTCTCCGTGGTGGACAATAGCTGGTGCATCGACCTTCTGACTACGGACTACATGACCAGCCAGGAGACGGTGGACTATGACCAAATCGATGCGGACATTGCCGCCGTGAAGGAGGCCGGAGCGGACATCGTGGTCTGCTTCCTGTACTGGTGGGACAACACCCAGTATTACACCGTCCCCCGCGACAACCAGACGGAGGTGGTGGACTACCTGTGCGAAAACGGGGTGGATATCATCATCGGCAGCGGGGTCAAGGCCCCCCAGCCCATTGAGGTTCGCACCGTGGCGCGGGAGGACGGAAACGCCAACTGCGTCATATGCTACAGCCTTTCCAACCTGATGAGCTGCTTTAACGACAACTACACGAACCTGTCCGCCACGGCCCGCGTTGAAATCAGCCGGGACGTGGACACCGGGGAGGTGTGGGTCAGCGGGGTCAGCTATTATCCCCTGTTCATGCTGGACACGGACGATTACAGCGACTATACTGACCCGGACTATAAATACCGCCTCCTGGACGCCTACGACGCCATAGAGGACTATGAGGCCGGGGCCTCCGACGCCGTGTCGGAGGAGACCTACCAGGCTATTTTAACCGGCGTCAGCGACCTGCAAACCCTTCTGGGGGCGGATTATGACGTGGAAAACGGCGGCGTTACCCTGGACTTCCCCTATACGGCGGACGAATAGAGTCCTATAGCAAATGCGCCAGCAAAAACGCATACCCTGCGGCGAATAGGCCGCACAGCGCCCGGCCCAGCAGGTGCCGGGCGCAGCTTATATCTGTGCCGTCCAGCACCCCCAGGGTCTGACAGTGGACGCTGACCCCGCCCCAGCCCAGCATGAGAGCTGCCACGGCCAGCACGCCGGGGGTGGGGGCCAGCCCCGCCAGGGCCGCCACGCCGCTTCCCAGCTCCAGAAACCCGGTGGCGGCGGCCCGCGCCAGCGGCGGCAGGGCGGACAGGGGCGTCAGCAGCTTTAACAGGGCGGAAAACAGCACCACATAGCCGCACACGGTCATGGTGGAGCCTACCGCCTTCGAAACCGCCGCCGGAAAGGCGGCGGAAAAGGGGAGCGGCTCCGGCGGGCTTACCTCGGCGGCTGTGGACGGGTCTTCCCTTCGGCCCCGGAACAGGATGCCTACAGTGACGGCGGCCATTACATGGGCGGCGTAGAGCAGCAGCCCCGCCCTGGGGCTTTGAAAAATGCCCCCCGCCGCGCCGATAATAAAGGCGGGGCCGGAGTTGTTGCAGAAGGCCAGCAGGCGCTCCCCCTCGGCCTTCGTCACCCGCCCGGAGCGGCGCAGCTCCCCCACCACGGAGGCCACCAGGGGATACCCCCCGGACAGCCCCAGGAAAAAGGCCTGGACCCCGGCGGGGGAGATGTGAAACAGCCGCTCCATGGCCCCTCCGGCCATATGGCCCAAAAGCTCCGGCAGACCCATGGCCGCCAGAAGATTGGCCAGCACGGAAAAGGGCAGAAGGGAGGGAATAAGGGTGGCGGCGCAGACGGAAAGGCCCTGTCTCGCCCCCTCCGCCGCCTCGCCGCTGCACAGAACCAGCACCCCGAACAGGGCCAGCACGGTCAATACCGGCAAATGCTTTATAAATCGTTTCATGCTCTTCATGCTCTCAGTGTATGAATGTCCTGTCCTTTTTTGAACCCCTTCCGCATAGATTTGTTCCGGGTGATGTTTTATGACGGAAAAGCTGTTTCAGCGGGTGATTCAGAAGCTGGATATTCCCGCCGAGTCCATCTCCGGCGCTCCCAGGGTGACAATCTCCGGCGGGACGCGGGTGCTGATTGAGGGCCACAAGGGCCTTTTGGAATATGCGGAGGATCGCATCGCGGCGGCGGGCAGCGGCTGCCGGGTGCTGATAAAGGGGGAAAACCTGGGCCTGGTGGCCATGGACAGGGACGAGATGGTGGTCTCCGGGCGCTTGTGGGCGGTGGAGATAGAATGAAAAGGAGCTTCGCACGGTATATCACAGGCTGGGTCACGGCGGAGGCCGCCGGGGCGCAGCCGGAAAAGCTGCTGTACGCCCTGGCGGAGCGGGGCATCCCCTTTTGGGGCGCGGAGCCGCCCAGGGATTTTTCCCTCACGGTGGAGATCCCCTGGGGGGCGGCGAAGCTGGCCCCGGCCCTTGGCCCGGTCATCGGCTGCCAGGTGCGGATTGTCCGCTGGCACGGCCTTCCGGCGGTGTTCCGGGCGCTGCGCCGCCGGGCGGCGCTGCTGCTGTGCCTGGCCGTCATGCTGGGGCTGCTGTTTGTCAGCGGGGCCTTCGTGTGGGACATTCAAATCAGCGGCAGCGAGACCATCCCGGAGGGGGTTATACGCCAGGCCCTGGCGGAATGCGGGGTGGACATCGGCAGCTTCTGGCCCGCCATGTCCCAGGACCAGGTGCGAAACAGCATGATTTTAAAGCTGCCGGGCATCCGCTGGATGACCGTGACCATCCGGGGCAGCCACGCGGAGGTCATCATCCGGGAGCGGCGAACCTATATCGAGCCGGTGGACGAGGGGGAGTACGTGAACCTGGTGGCCGCCAAGACGGGCCTTGTGACGGAGGTGCTGGCCCTGCGGGGTACGGCGCTGACGGAGGAGAACCGGGCGGTTCTGGCCGGGGAGGTGCTGGTGGCGG
The DNA here is from genome assembly GCA_021200935.1 of Oscillospiraceae bacterium. Taxonomy (GTDB): domain Bacteria; phylum Bacillota; class Clostridia; order Oscillospirales; family Oscillospiraceae; genus CAJOIG01. The sequence continues at coordinate 2,912 of JAJQFY010000228.1, read as the reverse complement.
GCTATGCCACCGGGCGCTATGGAGTCATCCAGGGCCTGACGCGGGCCATCGGCTCTGTTATGGCCCGCACCTGGTATGAAATGACCATGGAAGCCCCCGCTTTCGTGGCGGAAAAGACCGCTTCAGAGACCAAAACTGTCCGCTGGGCGCTGGTTTTTGGAAAAACACGCATAAATTTTTACAAAGGCAGTAGTATTTGTCCCGCGGATTGTGATAAAATCATAGAGGAATATTCCCTCTCTGTGGGGGGCCTGTTCACCCTGCCGCTTACGGTGGAGCGCGCCGTCTATACACCCTATGTCACCCAGAGCGTGGAGGCCCTGGAGCTGCGGGAGGAGATGGAGGCCATGCTTCTGGCGGCGCTGGGGGAGGAAATCGGCCAGGAGGGAGAGATCCTCTCCGCCCAATTTACCGCCTCCCAGAGAGACGGGGTGCTGTATGTCACCCTCTTTGCCGAGTGCCAGGAGCAAATCGCCCGGGCCGTACCCATGACGGCGGAGGAAATGCTGGAGATACAGGCAAAAATTGTTGTCACCGAGGAAGAAGAGCCATGATAGAGAAAACCATGCAAATTGACCGAATGGAGAACGTTACCAGCGTTTTTGGCTCCTTTGACCAGAACCTGCGGATTATCGAGACGGAGCTGGCCGTCACCATCGCCAACCGGGATGACCAGCTCAAAATCAGCGGCGAGGCGGAAAACGTCATGTACGCGGAAAAGGCCATCGAGGGTCTGCTGTCCCTGGCGGGCCGGGGGGAGGTCATCGACGCGCAGAACGTGCGATACATTATAAAATTGGTGCAGTCCGGCCAGGAGAGCCGCATCGGCGACCTGGCCAGGGGAGTGGTCTGCGTCACCGCCAAGGGTCGGCCTGTGAAGCCCAAGACCATCGGCCAGACCAACTATGTGGACGCCATCAAGAAAAACACCGTCACCCTGGGCATCGGCCCCGCCGGTACGGGCAAGACCTATCTCGCCGTGGCCTGCGCCGTGGCCGCCTTCCGGGAGAAGAAGGTGAACCGCATCGTCCTGACCCGTCCGGCGGTAGAGGCCGGGGAGCGGCTGGGCTTTCTGCCGGGGGATCTGCAAAGTAAGGTAGACCCCTACCTGCGGCCCCTGTACGACGCCCTCTTTGAAATGCTGGGGGCGGAGACCTTTAATAAATATATGGAGCGGGGGGACATCGAGGTGGCGCCCCTGGCCTATATGCGGGGCCGGACCCTGGACGACAGCTTCATCATCCTGGACGAGGCCCAGAACACCAGCCGGGAGCAGATGAAGATGTTCCTGACCCGCCTGGGCTTCGGCTCCACGGCGGTGATAACCGGGGACGTGACCCAGATCGACCTTCCGGCGGACAAAATATCCGGCCTGAAGGAGGCCATGAAGGTGCTGGAGGGGGTGGAGGACATTGCCATCTGCCGCCTCTCCGGGGCGGACGTGGTGCGCCACGTCATCGTGCAGCGCATCATCGCGGCCTATGAAAAGCATGAAAAAACCATGCCCCCCGCGCCCCCGGTGAAGAAGTATAAGCCCCAGCCCATCCGCCGGGAGGAGCAGCGACGCACATGAGGAACAGACTGAAGCTGCGCCTGCGGTACGAAAACGGTCAGAAATGCCCCCTGGCCCTGCGGCGGCGCATTAAAAAGGCCGCTGCCGCCGTGCTGGAGGCGGAGGGGGTCGTCCAGCCCTGCGAGCTGTCCGTTCTGCTGACGGACGGGGCGGGGATCCAGGAAATTAATGCGGAATTTCGCCAGGTGGACAGGCCCACGGATGTGCTGTCCTTCCCCATGGGGGACACGGACATGAAATCAGGCCGCCTGCTCCTGGGGGACATGGTGCTGAACATCCCCCAGGCGGAGGCCCAGGGGGCGGAGTTCGGCCACGGGGCGGCCCATGAGATCAGCTATCTCACCGTCCACAGCGTCCTGCATCTGCTGGGCTACGACCATGTGGACGAGGGGCCGATGAAAAAGGAAATGCGGGGCCGGGAGAAGCTGATTATGGCCCGCCTGGAGCCAAAGGGCATACAGACAGAAAGCTGAAACAGGAGAACGCTATGACCACAAAAACAGCCATGATAACCATTGCCGGACGGCCCAACGTGGGCAAGTCCACCCTAACCAACACCCTGGTGGGAGAGAAAATCGCCATCGTCTCCCCCAAGCCCCAGACCACCCGCACCCGCATCCTGGCCGTGACCAGCCGGGGGGAAACCCAGTTCGTCTTCGCGGACACGCCGGGCTTTCACAAGGCCCGGACGAAGCTGGGAACCTATATGGACAACGTGGTTCGCCAGAGCGTGGCGGACGTGGACGCGGTGGTTATGCTGGTGGAGCCGACAGCCTCCATCGGCCCCCAGGAACGGGGGCTTTTGGAGCGCCTGAAGGAGACGGGGGCGCCGGTGGTGCTGGCCGTCAACAAGGCGGACACGGTGCAGGACAAGAAAAACCTCCTGCCTGTCATCAGCCTGTATAGCCAGGCTTTTGATTTCGACGCCATTGTCCCCATCAGCGCCAAAACCGGGGAGGGGGTGGACGAGCTTTTGCAGGAGCTGGAAAAATTCGCCCTGGAGGGGCCGCCCCTGTTCCCGGACGACATTATATCCGACCAGCCGGAAAAGCAGATTTGCGCGGAGATCGTCCGGGAGAAGCTGCTGCTGGCCCTGGACGACGAGATCCCCCACGGCACGGCGGTGGTGGTGACGAAATTTTCCGAGCGGGAGGACGGCATCATCGACATGGACGTGACCATATACTGCGAGAAAAAATCCCACAAGGGCATCATCATCGGCAAGCAGGGGGCTATGCTCAAGAAAATCGGAACCGCCGCCCGCCAGGACATCGAGGCGTTCATGGGGACGAAGGTGTTTTTGCAGACCTGGGTGAAGGTGAAGGAGAACTGGCGGGAC
>JAJQFY010000139.1:2062-6090 GCA_021200935.1 Oscillospiraceae bacterium | reverse complement strand
GTAGATTTACAAAAATTTACAAAAGAGAGGCGTTTGCTATGGCACCCGCTCATTTGAAGGAGCCGCCTCCGCCCAAACGCCGGGGCGGGGAGCTGAGGGCGCGGTTCGGCGCGGTTTTGTTTGTCCTGCAGGATAGGAGGAAGGCGCGCCGCCGGGGGCGGGGGAGAGCCTGGACGCTGCCCCACCTGGCCCTGTTTCCGGCGGTGATGGTCTACGAGGAGGTGCTGCTGCGGCTGTTCGGCGGCACAGGGCTTTTTCGGGGGCTGATTTACCCGGTTCTCTTTGGCCTGGCCGCCGGGCTGCTGGCCGCCTGCCTGACATCCCTCTTTCGGGCCAAAATCAGCCGCGTTATCAGCGCCGCGCTGCTGCTTGCCATTGGGCTGCTGTTCACGGTGGAATGTCTGGTGGAGTACAGCTACCAGGTCTATATGACCATCGGCTCTATTGTGAGCGGCACAGGCCAGGTGGTGGGGGGCTTCACCTCCGACCTGCTCCGGGCCATCCTCTTCGGCCTGCCGAAAATATTCCTGTTTTTCCTGCCCGCGCTGTTTTATATCTTCGCCGGGCGGCGGCATATCCCGGCCAGACGGTACCGGCCCGCCTTCGTGGGGATTTTGCTGGCGCTGGCCCTGCTGGTGCAGGGAGCTGGGGTTCTGGCCGCCCGGTGCGGCCAGCAGAGCGACAAATACAGCGCCAGCTATGAGTTCAATACTGCCACCCAGACCTTCGGCCTTGTCACCAGTCTGCGGCTGAACGCCTCCCGCGCCCGCTCTGCCGCCAGCTTTGTGCTGGAAACCGCTGAGGAAACGGAATCGGAGACGGAGGAATTAACCGAGGCCGCTGAGGATACCGGGGAGGCAGAGGACGGCTATGGCCTGAACATGATGGACATCGACTTTGCGCCCTATAACGCTCTGACCACTGACGAGGAGTATCTGGCCCTGAACGAGTATGTCTCCTCCCTGACCGCCAGCAGCAAAAACGAGTATACGGGCCTGTTCGCGGGGAAAAACCTGATCCTCATCTGCGCCGAGGCCTTTTCCGACTGCGTGATAATTGAGGAGCTGACCCCCACCCTGTACCGGCTGGCCCACAACGGCTTTTATTTCTCCGACTACTACCAGCCCTCCTGGGGCGGCAGCACCTCCACCGGGGAGTTTTCCTTTCTGATGGGGCTGGCCCCCATTAACGGCGTGCAGAGTATGCGGGACACCCAGTACACCCGAAACTACTTTACCCTTGGCTCCCAGCTTCAGCGGCTGGGCTATTACAGCGCCGCCTTCCACAATGGGGTCTATTCCGTTTACAGCCGGAACATGACTCATGAAAACCTGGGCTACGACGTGCATCTGGGCTTCGGAAACGGCCTGGAGGACATCGTGGGAGCCAGCAGTGCCAACGATATCCTGATGTTCGAGACCACGCTGCAAACCTATATTGACAACCAGCCCTTCAGCGTTTATTATATGACTATCAGCGGTCACTGCACCTATCTGTCCAATTACCCCCAGGTCTACACCTATCTTGACCGGGTGAAGGAGGTGCTGGGAGACAGCTACAAGGACACGACCCTGTACTATTTCTGCTATCAAATGGTGCTGGAGGAGGCCCTGACCTCTATGGTGGAGACCCTGGAGGCGGCGGGCATCGCGGACGACACCGTCATCTGCCTGACCTCCGACCACTACCCCTACGGGCTGGAAAACTCCGCCACCTTCGGAAACAGCGAGGACTATGTGGCGGATCTCTATGGCTATACATACACCAATAGCTGGGAGCAGGATCACAACGCCCTGATCATCTGGTCCGGGTGCCTGGAAAATGAATACCAGGATATGGTCTGCGAGATCTCCGCGCCCACCTACAGCCTGGATATCGTCCCCACGCTGTCGAACCTGTTTGGCCTGGAGTTTGACGCCCGGCCGCTGGTGGGGCGGGATGTGTTCTCCGATGCAGAGGCCCTGGTTCTCTGGAATAACTATAGCTGGGTCACGGAGCGGGGGAAATACGACGCCGTCACCGGCACCTATTACCCCAACGAGGGGTACACGGAGGATGCGGACTACATCTCCCGTGTCAAGCAGATTGTGGCGAACAAGCTGAGCTTTTCCGGCCAGGTCATCGACAAGGATTATTACCGCTACCTGTTCGGCTGACGGGCCAAAACGATTTTCAAAAGGAGCATTTTGTATGAGCTGGGTATACGATTTCATTCTGGTTGCCATGTTTTTGTCCATGATTTTCAAGGGATGGCGCCAGGGCATGGTCTCCGCACTGCTGCGGATGCTGGGCTGGGCGGTGGCGCTGGTGCTGATTACCACCTGGAGTGCCTCCTGGTCGCAGACCGTCTATGACAACTATGTGGAGGCCCCGGTGGTCTCGGCGGTGGAATCCGCCATCCCGGCAGACGCCATCACCGCTATGAACAGCGGCGCAGACGCCCTGGACGACGTGCAGGAGGTGTTGGACAACCTGGGCGGACTGCTGGGCGGTCAGGTCGTCAGTGACTCGGATTTGAATACCATCATCTCCCTGCTTCGCACAGACGGAACCACCCTGGCCCAGGCCATCGTTCAGGCCATTCTGGAGCCGGTGCTGCTGGTGGTGATTCAAATCCTGCTGTCGATCCTGATTCTGATCGTTTCCCTGCTGCTGTTCGGCCTGCTGGCAAGGCTGGCCGTCTCCCGCAGGCGGGGCGGCAGCATCCTGAACCGCACCAACCGCATTTTGGGCGGCGTCATGGGGGCGCTGGAGGCGCTGATTACCGGGTATATTTACGCCTATGTTCTGTCCCAGTTGGCCGCCTTCATCACCGCGAGCTGGATATCCAGCGAGATTTTGAGCAACACGATATTCGTCAGTTTGTATTTATAATGGTATGAGAAAGGGGAAGTCTATGAAAAAAATTGTTTCGCTGCTGCTGGCCCTTCTGCTGTGCATGGGCGTGACCGCCCTGGCGGACGGCGCCCCGGCGCCGCTGGAGACGACGGAGAGCCAGGCCCCCCTCTCCATGGAGGAGACTGCCTCCGTGGGGGAGGCTGCCGTCTATTCGGAGGAGGAAATCGCTTCGGAGGAGACCGCCTCGGAGGAGGACGACGGCTGCTACGATACCGTCATCGTTTCCGGGGTCTATGAGCAGACGGAGGCCCGCTCCCTGCTGGCGCTGATAAATCAGCTTCGCGCCGGGGAGGATGCCTGGGTCTGGGACGAGGAAAACGAGGAACAAACCTATCTGACGGAGCTGGAGGATTTAAGCTACGACTACGCCCTGGAGCAGATTGCCATGACGCGGGCCGCAGAGCTGGCGCTGTCCTTCTCCCACACCCGCCCGGACGGCTCCGAATGGTATGCCCTGGTCTCCGCGGAGACGGAGAGCTGGGGGGAGAATATCGCCTATGGCTACGGCACGGCGGAGGAGGTGTTCGCCGCCTGGCTGGAGGCGGATGAGGACTACGCGGGCCAGGGCCACCGGCGGAATATGCTCAGCCAGGACTATACCGCCGTGGGCATCGCCTGCTTCTGCGTCGATGGGGTCTATTACTGGGTGCAGGTGTTTGGCGACGCCTCCGACGCCCAGGAGACACAGCCCCAGGACGGGGAGGCCCAGGTGGAGGTGACGGTGCTGTATGAAAGCCATGACTACGAGGCCGAGATCACAGAACCCACCTGCACCAAGGAGGGGTATACCACCTATACCTGCACCCGCTGCGGCAAGACCTACACAGATGACTACACCGACGCCCTGGGTCACGACTATGTGGGCGCGGTCACAGCTCCCACCTGCACCGAGGGCGGGTACACGACCTACACCTGTTCCCGCTGCGGAGACACCTACACCACCGAATACACCGATCCCGTCGAACATAACTATGTAGCGGCAGTCACGGCCCCCACCTGTACGGAGAATGGCTATACCACCTACACCTGCTCCTACTGTGGTGATACTTACATAGCCGATGAGACGGAGGCCACGGGCCACAGCTATGAGAGCGTAGTGACGGAACCCACCTGCACGGAGAAGGGCTACA
>JAJQFY010000139.1:0-1962 GCA_021200935.1 Oscillospiraceae bacterium | reverse complement strand
TAGCCGATGAGACGGAGGCTATAGGCCACAACTACGAGAGCGTGGTGACAGCCCCCACCTGCACGGAGAATGGTTACACGACCTATACCTGCTCCATCTGCGGCGATTCCTACATAGCTGATGAGGTTGACGCCACGGGCCACAGCTATGAGAGTGTGGTGACGGAACCCACTTGCACGGAAAATGGTTACACGACTTATACCTGCTCCATCTGCGGCGATTCCTATGTTGCTGATGAAGTTGACGCCACAGGTCATAACTATGAGGGTGTGGTGACAGAGCCGACCTGCACGGAGAAAGGTTACACAACCTACACCTGTATCATCTGTGGCGATTTCTACGTTGCCGATGAGGTTGACGCCCTGGGGCATGACTACACCACAGCGGTCACGGAGGCGACCTGCTCCGGGGAGGGGTACACCACCTATACCTGCACGGTCTGTGGGGAGACCTACCGGGACGATTACACCGACGCCCTGCCCCATACCTGGGACGAGGGGGTTATCACAACCGCGCCTATGGGCGACACGCCGGGGGAGATCACCTATACCTGCACCGTTTGTGGGGAGACCAAGACAGCGCCGGTGTATTATGCGGCCTCGGCCTCGGCCACGGCAACCGCCGCCCCCACTGCCGCGCCTACGGCGGCTCCCACCGCTGCGCCTACTGCGGAGCCTGCCGCCGAACCCACGGCGGAACCCACCGCTGTGCCTGCCGCCGCGCCGGAGGAGACAGAGGAGCCGGAACCCACCATATCCGCTGCCATCGTCATGGACAGCGCTGCCGAAACAGAGGCCCCTGAGGAGGCCGACGCGGGCGGCAGTCAGGCCCTGGTCATTGGGGTTGTCCTGGTGATCGCCGTCTGCGGCGTGGCCGCCGTTGGGGTGGTGGTCTGGTCGCGGAAGCGAAGGGGCTAAAATCCAGCCGATAGATTAAATTCATACTAGCGGGCATCTATAAAAGCAGTCATCTAAGATGGCTGCTTTTGCCTTTACAAAAACAGGACATTTAATTAACTTTTCTTGCGCTGGAGAAAACGGGGGCGTATAATACTCCCAATATATCCTCGGATGAAACGGGGTAAAAATGAAAAGAGGAGAATTACCATGAAGTTCAAAGCCTTTCTCAAGCGCAAGAACATCGAAATCTCCGTTCAGCGGTACCTGGTGGACGCCCTTGGAGCTATGGCCCAGGGGCTTTTCTGCACACTTTTGATCGGCACCATCCTGAATACCCTGGGCGCACAGTGCCACATCGGATTTCTCACCAGCACGGTGGCTACGGTCAACGGCACGGACTACACCATCGGCGGGCTGGCGGCGGCTATGGTTGGCCCGGCCATGGCGGTGGCTATCGGCTATGCCCTGCAGGCCCCGCCCCTGGTGCTGTTCTCGCTGATTCCCGTGGGCATTGCCACCAACGCCCTGGGCGGCGCCGGCGGCCCCCTGGCGGTGCTGGTGGTGGCGATCGTGGCCGCGGAGTTCGGCAAGGCCGTCTCGAAGGAGACGAAGGTGGACATTCTGGTTACGCCCCTCGTCACCATCCTGGTGGGCATCGGCATTGCCTGGCTCATTGCCGCCCCCATCGGCAGGGCGGCGAGCTGGTGCGGTCAGCTCATCATGCTGGCGACGGAACTGCGCCCCTTCTGGATGGGGATTATCGTCTCCGTGGTGGTGGGTGTGCTGCTTACGCTGCCTGTCAGCTCCGCCGCCATATGCGCCGCCCTGTCCCTGACCGGCCTGGCCGGCGGCGCGGCGGTGGCCGGGTGCTGCGCCAACATGGTGGGCTTTGCGGTTATATCCTTCCGGGAAAATAAATGGGGCGGCCTGGTCAGCCAGGGCATCGGCACCTCCATGCTGCAAATGGGCAATATTATCAAAAACCCCCGGATATTGCTGCCCGCCATCTTCTCGAGTGCCATCACCTCCCACATTGCCGCCTGCCTGTTCAAGCTGGATGTGG
>JAJQFY010000203.1 GCA_021200935.1 Oscillospiraceae bacterium | reverse complement strand
GTACGCCTGCGTCGTCACATCACGACCTGACGAAAAAATCCCTCGCCCTGCATCGTCGGACAGCCTTAATTGTAGATTGGCGGGCATCATTCTTCGCCCTGCATAATCTTACTCCCTGGTTGGTAACTCCGGCAATTCTATTTTAGATTTCTGTATGTGGAAAAATAGAACGCCAAATATACAAAACCGCCCCGGTCGTTTGACCGGGGCGGTTTGTTTTTGGGACAGCCCTTACTGGGCGATAGCGTTGAGCTTTTTGGCCATGGCGGATTTTTTGTGGGCCGCGTTGTTTTTATGGATCAGGCCCTTGGAAGCCGCCTTGTCAACGGACTTCACGGCAGCTTTATAGGTCTCGGCAGCCAGCGCGCCATCACCGGCGACAACTGCTGCGTCAAACTTTTTCAGCTCCGTCTTCAGCGCAGATTTTGCAGCCTTGTTCCGGGCGTTCGCCGCCTTCTGAAGCTGATCCCTTTTGGCCGATGACTTGATGTTAGGCATAGTTTTGCACCTCCTCTATAAAGTCTGAACATGATGTCCGCAGTAGTGTATTATATCAATTTTCCGCCCGGATTGCAAGCATTTTTTTATATTTTTTTGCCTCCTAAATCTGAGGTTTTTCCCACACCCAAACCACAAGATGTGGAAAATTTTCTTCCCTCCCGCATAAATTTTTCTCAGCCGCAAAAACTAGGGCAGAGAATGCAGGGAGGCGATGGACATGACAGGATGCCGCACGGACCTGGCGGCGGAGGAGCTGCCCCAGGGCGGGGGCCAGCTCTCCGGGGTGAAAAGCTGCCAGCACCAGCGGGACGGCTTTCAAATCACCGAGGTGGAGGTGCTGGACGAGGCCGGGGAAAAGGCGTTATGTAAACCAATAGGCCGGTATGTCACCATAGATTTCTCCAGCTTTTTCCGCCGGGAGGAGGACTCCTTTCCCCGGGCGGCGGCGCTGCTGGCGGATTGGGTGGGGGCGCTGCTGCCCCTTCAGGCCCAGGACAGCGTGCTGGTAGCGGGGCTGGGAAATCCCTCCATCACCCCGGACGCGGTAGGGCCGGTGACGGCGGCCTCCACCCTGGCTACCCGCCATTTAAAGGCCCAAATGCCGGAGGAGTTTTCCCTCTTTCGCCCGGTCAGCGTGTGCCGCACCGGGGTGCTTGGCACCACCGGCATGGAGAGCGCGGAGCTGATTCACGCCATTGCCGGGGCGGTGGCCCCCCAGGCCATTGTGGTCATCGACGCCCTGGCCGCCCGTTCCACCCAGCGGCTGTGCCGGACGGTGCAGCTTGCGGACAGCGGCATTGTCCCCGGCTCCGGGGTGGGAAATGACCGGGCGGAGCTGTCCCGCCGCCTGCTGGGCATGCCGGTGCTGGCCGTAGGCGTTCCCACGGTAGTGGACGCCGGGGAGGGTCTGATCATCACCCCCCGCAGTATTGACAAGTATGTCCAGGACGCGGGCAAGCTGATCGCCTACGGCCTGAACCTGGCCTTTCATCCAGGCCTGACCGTCTCTGACGTGGATATGTTTGTGGGATAATGTGAACTTTTTTGTCATCCCTTGCGATTTCAATGCGGACGTGCTATATTTGCGTTAATGAAAATCTTATCATGGAGGGAACAAAATGCCAAAATGGTTAAAGGACGCGGTGTTTTATGAGATTTATCCCCAGTCATTTTATGACACCAACGGGGACGGAATCGGCGATATCAACGGGATCATCGAAAAGCTTGATTACATCAAAGGTCTTGGCTGCAACGCGCTATGGATCAACCCGTGCTTTGACTCGCCGTTTAAGGACGCGGGCTATGACGTTCGTGATTACAAAAAGGTCGCGCCCCGGTATGGAACCAACAACGATCTGTATCGCCTCTTCGGGGAGGCCCACCGCCGCAATATGCGCGTGCTGCTGGATCTGGTACCCGGTCATACCTCGGAGGAACACGCATGGTTTAAAATGAGCGGCAAGGCGGAGAAAAACGAATATTCAAACCGCTATATCTGGACAAACGGCTGCTTCGAGGCGGCATATGGGTTCCCATACATCGGCGGGGAATGTGAGCGCAACGGCGTGTACGTACTGAATTTCTTCAAATCCCAGCCCGCGCTGAATTACGGCTTTTTCGAATGTAAGGAACCATGGCAGCTTCCAACGGATCACCAGGACTGCGTCGCCACCCGGGAGGCCATGAAGGATGTAATGCGCTTCTGGCTGGATCACGGCTGTGACGGCTTCCGCGTGGATATGGCGGATTCGCTGGTGAAAAACGACGACGCGGCCAAAACCGGCACCTGTGCGATTTGGAGAAATGTCCGTGAAATGCTGGATGCAGAATACCCGGAGGCGGCCATCATCTCGGAATGGAGCAATCCGCAGCTTTCTCTGAAGGCAGGTTTCCACATGGACTTTTATCTGAATCGCCGCGGAAACGGCTATAACTCGCTGCTCCGTGATTATGAAGGCGGGGAGGATAACAGCTTTTTCCGCCGGGACGGGCAGGGAGACATCACCCGGTTTTTGCGCGATTATCTGCCCATGTATGAAGCCGCCAGAGGCGACGGATACATCAGTATGTTTACCTGCAACCATGACACTCTTCGTCCGAAATACAGTCTCAGTGACCGGGAGCTGAAAATCGCTTACGCGTTCCTGTTCACAATGCCCGGCGTGCCGTTCCTATATTACGGAGATGAGATCGGTATGCGCTATCAGAAGATCCCGACGAAGGAGGGGGGCTACTTCCGCACAGGCTCCCGCACACCTATGCAGTGGAGCCGGGAAAAGAACGCCGGATTTTCAACCTGCCCGCCGGATGCCCTTTATCTTCCCGTGGATCCGTCGGAGGACGCGCCCAATGTGGCCTCTCAGGAAACGGACGGGGCATCCCTGCTCCATACGGTGCGAGAGCTTCTTGCCCTGCGTCATACATACGAGGATCTCCAGGCGGATGTGGATTTTGAAGTCGTCTATGCCGAGAGCGGGGAGCTTCCCTTTGTCTACCGCCGGGGCGACATTCTCATCGCGCTGAACCCCTCTGGACAGACAGTTCACGCGCCGATTGATACGGGCGGAAGAGCTGCGATTTATTGTATCGGCGAAAACGCGTCCACAGAGAATGGAATTGTCCTTGCGCCGCAGTCGTGTGCAGTGCTGAAATAGTTTACACGGAGAGACATTTTGTAAATATTCGCAAAAAACGGAGACGGGTGTCTCCGTTTTTTCGTCCGCATGGATGGGACTGTTTCACGTGAAACATTTTCAATTTCTTATAAACCCTTCGACAGAATGTTTCACGTGAAACATTGAAATTCCCAAATAGTCTGTTATAATAGGAGTCACAAAACAAAGGAGGCGCGAACCTATGGCCCGGATTGTATGTATTGCCAATCAAAAAGGCGGCGTGGGAAAGACCACCACCGCCGTAAATTTATGCGCCGCCATCAAGGAGAAGCGGCGGAAGGTTCTGCTCATCGACTCCGACCCCCAGGGCAACGCCACCACCGGCCTGGGCCTGGACAAGCAGGAGGGGGCCACCCTGTATGACGTGCTGATTCAAAACACCCCGGTGCAGGAGGCCATCCGCAGAACAAAATATGGGGACGTGCTGCCCACCAACCTGAATCTGTCCGGGGCGGAGGTGGAGCTGGTGGAGGCCCCGGAACGGGAACAGGTGCTGAAAAAGGCCCTGGCCCCGGTGGGAGAGGACTATGAGTACATATTGATCGACTGTCCGCCCTCCCTGAGTCTGCTGACATTAAACGCCCTAGCGGCGGCGGACGGGGTGCTGATCCCCGTCCAGTGCGAGTTCTACGCCATGGAGGGGCTGACCGACCTGATCACCTCCATGCGGCTGACCAAGCGGAGCATCAATCCAGCCCTGAAAATCGAAGGCATCGTGCTGACCATGTACGACAAGCGCCTCACCTTTTCCAGCCAGGTGGCCAGGGAGGTGGAGAACTATTTTGGCAAGGCGGTGTTTGAAACCATCATTCCCCGGAACGTCCGCATTGCGGAGGCACCCAGCCACGGAAAGCCTGTGGTGGCCTACAACCGGCTGTCCAAGGGGGCCACGGCCTATGACAGCCTGGCGGTGGAATTTTTCAAGCACATTCATGTGACAGATCTATAAAAGGGAGGAATAGCATGGCCACGAAAAAGGGATTGGGAACCGGCCTGGGCGCCCTGTTCGGCGAGGACTCGCCCCCGTCCTCAGAGGACACCCTGCCAATCAGCCGGGTGGAACCCCGGAGCGGACAGCCGCGAACCAATTTTGACGAGCCGTCGCTTCAGGAGTTGGCGGATTCCATCGGGCAGCACGGGCTGTTACAGCCCATCACGGTGCGGCGGCTGGACGGCGGGTATTACCAAATTATCGCCGGGGAGCGGCGCTGGCGGGCCGCCCGGATGGCGGGACTGACGGAGATTCCCGTCCGCATCATAGAGGCCGACGACCAGAAGGTGCAGGAGCTGGCCCTGGTGGAAAATCTCCAGCGGGAGGATTTGAATCCTCTGGAGGAGGCCAGGGGCTACCGGGCGCTGATGGACGATTTTGGTCTGACCCAGGAGCAGGTCAGCCAGCAGGTGGGGAAAAGCCGCCCCACGGTGGCAAACGCCCTGCGGCTTTTGTCGCTGCCCAAGGAGCTGATGGAGCTGGTGGAAAAGGACCAGCTCACCACCGGACACGCCAGGGCCCTGCTGCCCATTGGGAACCGGGAGGTGCAGCTAGAGGCCGCCCGGCAGGTCATGGAAAAGGGCCTGTCCGTCCGGCAGACGGAGGCACTGGCCGCCGCCCTGATGAAGGAGCCAAAGGAGCCAACGGTGAAAAAGACCCAGGAGGTGGATTACGCCGCCCACGTCAGCTCCCAGTTGGGCCAGGCCCTGGGGCGGAAGGTAAATATTGTGGATGGCCGGAAAAAAGGCCGCATTGAGCTGGAATATTACGGGGCCGACGATCGGGAGGCCCTGCTGGCGGCGCTTTTCACGCTGCAAGAAATGAACAGGGGAGAGATAGACAATGCTTGATATTAAATTTGTACGGGAAAATCCCGACGCCGTGAAGGAAAACATCCGCAAAAAATTCCAGGAGCAGAAGCTGCCCCTGGTGGATGAGGTCATTGACCTGGACGCCCGCCTCCGGGCCGCCAAGACGGAGGCTAACGACCTGCGGGCCAACCGAAACGCCCTTTCCAAGCAAATCGGCGTGCTGATGGGCCAGGCAAAAAAAGACCCCTCCAAAAAGGAGGAGGCGGAGGCGGTAAAGTCCCAGGTGGCCGCCCAGGCCGCCCGCCTGGCGGAGCTGGAAAAGCTGGAGCCGGAGCTGGAGGCCCAGCTTCGGGAGCGTATGCTGGTGATTCCCAACATGATCGACCCCTCCGTCCCCATCGGCCCGGACGACACCCACAACGTGGAGCTGGCCCGGTTTGGGGAGCCGGTGGTGCCGGATTTTGAGATCCCCTACCACGCCCAAATCATGGAGAGCTTCAACGGCCTGGATCTGGACGCGGCCCGCCGGGTGGCGGGGAACGGGTTCTATTACCTGAAGGGGGACATTGCCCGGCTCCACTCCGCCGTTTTGGCCTACGCCAGGGATTTTATGATAGACCGGGGCTTTGTCTACCACATTCCCCCCTATATGATCCGCTCCAGCGTCGTCACCGGCGTCATGTCCTTCGCGGAGATGGACGCCATGATGTATAAAATCGAGGGAGAGGATCTGTATTTGATCGGCACCTCAGAACACTCCATGATCGGCTCCTTCATCGACCAGATTTTGGAGGAATCTGCCCTGCCAATTACCTACACCAGCTATTCCCCCTGCTTCCGCAAGGAGAAGGGGGCTCACGGCATTGAGGAACGTGGCGTCTACCGCATCCACCAGTTTGAAAAGCAGGAGATGATCGTGGTCTGCAAGCCGGAGGACAGCATGGCCTGGTATGAGAAGATGTGGAGCTACTCCGTGGAGCTGTTCCGCACCCTGGACATTCCCGTCCGGCAGTTGGAGTGCTGCTCCGGGGATTTGGCGGATTTGAAGGTAAAAAGCTGCGACATCGAGGCGTGGAGTCCCCGGCAGCAGAAGTATTTCGAGGTTTGCTCCTGCTCCAATTTGGGCGACGCCCAGGCCCGCCGCCTGAAAATCCGGGTTCGCGGAGCGGACGGCAAGCTGTACCTGGCCCACACCCTGAACAACACCGTGGTCGCCC
>JAJQFY010000230.1 GCA_021200935.1 Oscillospiraceae bacterium | reverse complement strand
CTCCAGGAGTTTGGTGGCCCCCTCCCCGTCGGCGGCGATAGACCGGCACAGCCAGACGGTGACGGTGTTCAGCGCCTCCATAAAGGCGTCAAAATCCGGCCCCTCCGCCGTGATGGGGGCGTTTTCCGCCATGCCGTTTGCCAGGATGGCCACCATGTCGTTGGTGGAGGTGTCCCCGTCCACGGAGATCATATTGAAGGTACCCTTCACGTCATGGGACAGGGCCTTTTGCAGCAGGGCGCTGTCGATGGCGCAGTCGGTGGTGATGAACACCAGCATGGTGGCAAGGTTTGGGTGAATCATGCCGGATCCCTTGGCCATGCCCCCCATGCGGCAGGTCACGCCGCCGACAGTAAACTCCACGGCGATCTGCTTCATAGCGGTGTCGGTGGTCATAATGGCCTCCGCCGCCGGGTCGCTGTCCAGGGACAGGCCCGCCGCCAGGGCGGGCATTCCGGCGGCGATAGGGGCCACGTCCAGCCGCTGGCCGATGACCCCGGTGGAGGCCGCCAGCACGTCCTCCGGCGGGATGGACAGGGCCTGGCCCGCCAGGCGGCACATCTCCTCCGCCACGGCGGGGCCGTCGGCGTTGCAGGTGTTGGCGTTGCCGCTGTTGCATATAATCGCCTGGGCCGCCCCGTTCTGAAGGTGCTTTTTCGTCACCAGCAGGGGCGCTCCCTTCACAAGGTTGCTGGTGTACACCGCCGCGGCGGCGGCCCGCTTCTCGCTGTATATCAGGGCCAGATCCCGCTTTGTCCGATTCTTCCGCACGCCGCAGTGGACGCCGCTGGCCTGAAAGCCCTTGGGGGTACAAACGCCCCCCTGTATAATATTCATAGCTCTGCTCTCCTATCCTGTTTCGTCTGTTTCCATATTATAAAGAAAGCCCTGTGGTCTCCTCCGCCCCCAGAATCAGGTTGAGATTCTGCACGGCGGCCCCGGAGGCGCCCTTGCCCAGGTTGTCGAACCGGGCCGTCAGCAGCAGGCGCTCCGAATTTCCGTGGACGGAAATCTCCATCCCGTCCATCCCGGAAAAGGCCCCGGCGGAGAGGAATCCCCCCTCCTCCGCCTCTGGCCGGTAAGCCACCACCGGGCCTTTATATTTTTCCTGATAGACCGCCCGAAGGTCGGCCTCCGTCCCCCGCAAGTCCTCGGCGAACAGGGCCACCGTCACCTCCATGCCGCTGTAGAAATCCCCCACGATGGGGCAGAAAATGGGGGCGGCGGTCAGGCCGGGGACGGCCATCATCTCCCGCAAATGCTTGTGGCGCTGGTTCAGGCCGTACTGCCGGGGGGCGTCCAGAAGGCTGTCCCGCCCTGGGGCCTGGTACTGGTCGATCATTTTCTTCCCCCCGCCGCTGTACCCGGTCAGGGAGTGGCACACCAGGCGGACGTCTCTGTCCACCAGTCCCGCCTCCACCAGGGGATAGACCAGGGCGATAAACCCGCTGGCGTGGCAGCCGGGGTTCGCCACCCGCCGGGAGGATTGGATGCCCGCACGGAATTTCTCTCCCAGCTCCGGGAATCCATAAACAAAGCGCTCGTCCGTTCGGTGGGCTGTGGAGGCGTCCAGCACCGTGACGGCGGGGTTTTCCACCATGTTCACCGCCTCCACAGCCGCCTCGTCCGGCAGGCACAAAATGGCCACGTCGCACCCGTCGTTGAGCATTTCCCGCTTGGCCGCCGGGTTCTTTCGCAGCTCCCCGGGCAGCTCCACAAGCGCAATGTCCTGCCGCCCCTCCAGGCGCTGATGAATCCGCAGACCCGTGGTGCCGGAGCTGCCGTCGATAAATACCCGTTTCATGGCGTGACCGCCTCCTGATTTTTTGGAATAGGTTCCTATTGTAATTCCCTGAGATTGTATTTTCAAGGGCCTATTCACGAATTTTATGAATATTTTCGGATTTTGCAGAATTTTTTCCGAATTTATTCACCTCTATGCAGCCGAATGTGACGGCGCGCCGCCCGCTTCCGGCTGCTGTACCACACGTCCGGGGTGAACAGCAGGATAACGGGGAAAATCTCCAGCCGCCCCATGATCATGCAAAGGCACAAAAACAGCTTGGAGGCCCCGCCCCAGACGGCAAAGCTGCCCATAGGCCCCACCAGGCCCAGCCCCGGCCCAATGTTGGACAGGCAGGAGATGACGCTTGTCACCGTGGTCTCCAGATCCAGCCCCTCCAAAGACAGGAGCAGGCTCCCGCCGATGACCAGCAGGGCGTACAGCAGCAAATAGATCAGGGTGCTGCGGATGGTCTCCGTGCCGATGCGCTCCCCGTCCAGCGTCACCCGGTTCACCGACCGGGGGAATAGCTGCCGGTGCAGCTCCTGGCCCGCCGCCTTCACGGCGATCATGCAGCGGGACATTTTCATGCCGCCGCCGGTGCTTCCGGCGCAGGCCCCCACCAGCATGAGCATAAGCAGCAGGGTGCGGGAGTAGGCGGGCCAGAGGTTAAAGTCCGCCGTGGCGTAGCCGGTGGAGGAGATGATGGACGTGACCTGGAAGAAGGAGTACCGCAGGCTCGCTGCAAAGCCGCCGTACTGGGCGCTGACGTTCAGGCCGATGGTAACGGTGGCGAAGACGATGATAAACAGGTAGCAGTACAGCTCCTGGCTCTTAAAGCCCCGAATGGAGCGGCGGGCCAGTACGATATAATATAGGTTGAAGTTAATGCCGAACAGCAGCATAAACACCGCCGTGACCATCTCCACATAGGCGCTGTTGTACCCGCCGATGCTTTCCGCCAGGACGCTGAAGCCGCCGGTGCCGGCGGTGCCGAAGGCGGTGACAAGGGCGTCGTACAGGGGCAGCCCCCCGCACAGGAGAAGCCCGGCCTCGATAACGGTCATGGCGATGTAGATTTTATACAGGGTGCGGGCGGTCTGGCGCATACGGGGCAGGAGCTTGCCCTTCACCGGCCCCGGCACCTCCGCCCGGAGCAGGTGCATGGAGTGTTCGTCGTCCATGGGCAGCACTGCCATCATAAACACCAGCACCCCCATGCCCCCGATCCAGTGGGAGAAGCTGCGCCAGAACAAAATCCCTCTGGGCAGAGATTCTATGTCCGTCAGGATAGAGGCCCCCGTGGTGGTGAAGCCGGAGATGATCTCAAACAGGGCGTCAATATAATTGGGGATGGCCCCGGAAAACACAAAGGGCAGCGCCCCGAACAGGGAGATGACGATCCAGCTCAGGGTGACGGACACGAAGCCCTCCCTGGTGTGGAGGGTTCCCTCCGCCCCCCGGCCCATCAGCCACAGCACCCCGGCCACGGCCAGCACGATGACAATCGTCCACAGGAAGGGCAGCACGCTCTCCCCATAGACAGCCGCCGCCACAAAAGGGGCCAGCAAAAGTCCCCCCTCAATCAGCAAAATGCGGGACAGCACCCGCCACAGCATACGGTAGTTCACGGTTTATCCTCGCAGTATGTCGTCCAGGCAGGTCATGCCTTTTTTGGTGGTGACAGCCAGTACGCTGTCCCCGGCCCAGATTTCGTCCTCGCCGCCGGGGATCAGGCACTTCCCGTCCCGGATGATGGCGGCCAGCAGCACGTCCCGGCGGATGGGCAGCTTTTTCAGGGCCACGTTCACGCAGGGAGAGTCCACCCCGGCCCGGAACTCCAGCACCTCCAGCTTGCCGTCCAGGATATGGCGGAGCATTTCCACCCCGCTGCTGCCGCTGGCGTTTTCCATGTTGCGGACGTACTGCAAAACGGACTGGGCGGTGATGACCCTGGGCCGCACCGGGTCGTCCAGTCCGAAGGAGGCGGCCAGGGACACGAAATGCTCCTCGTTCACCTTCAGCACCACCTTGTCCACCCCCACGCTTTTGGCGTAGGCGGCCAGGATTAGGTTTATCTCGTCCGAGCCGGTGATCAGCACCAGGGCGTCCATGGCCCGCAGGCCCTCCTCCTCCAGGGTCTCGGGCCGGGAGGCGTCGCAGCAGACCACCTCCGTCTTGGGCAGAAGATCCTTGACCTGCACGCATTTTTCCGGGTTTTTTTCCACCAGCTTCACATGGATGCCCATGTCCTGAAGCTGCCGGGCCAGGTACACCCCCACATGGCCCCCGCCTACCACCATCACATACCGGGCGCTGCGCTTGAAGATGTCCATGGACTTGAAAAAGCTGTGGATCTGCTTGGGCGCCCCCACCACGCTGAGGATATCCCCCGGATGGAGGACAAAATCGCCGCCGGGGATATGCACCTGCTCCCCCCGGCGCACGGCGCACACCAGCACGCCCCGGCCATACCGCCCGTGCAGCTCCCGAATGGCGGTGCCGCACAGGGGGTTTTTCTCCCCCAGGGGGAACTCCACCAGCTCCGCCTGGCCCTTGGCAAAGGGCTCCACCTTGGTGGCGGAGGGGAAGCGCAGCACCCGGCTGATCTCCCCGGCGGCGGCGTGGTCTGGGTTGATGGTCATGGAAAGGCCCAGCTCCTCCTGCAATAAAATGACCTCCTGGTAGTGGTTCCGCTGCCGAACCCGGGCGATGGTGTGGTCGGCCCCCAGCTTCCGGCCCACCATACAGCAGAGGATGTTGGCCTCGTCGGAGTTGGTGGCCGCGATCAGCAGATCCGCCCGCTCCGCCCCGGCCAGCTTCAGCAAATCAATGTCCACGCTGCCGCAGATGGAGATAACGTCCAGGGAGGTGTTTACCAGGGCGATCCGCTCCGGGCTCTGGTCAATAACCGTCACGTCATGGCCGTCTCTCGCCAAATACTGGGCCAGGGTAAGCCCGGTCTCCCCCGCCCCCACAAGGATAATATTCATAGCCGCTCCTGTGAAAATAGAATAGAAAAATGAATATAGGTATACGTCACTGACGCAATCTTAGCACCACCGCCCCCTCCCGTCAAGGGTTCCCCTCCCAGGGACAGGGCGATTTGGATAAGATTATTTTTTAATTTTCCCCCTGACCTTGCCAGGGAGAAAATCAGGGGGGTATATAGCAGTCCAACCGACTGCCAGGGCAACAGCATTTACTTTTTGAGCTTACCGAAAGCGCGGCTATCAACCATATTGACCTGATACAAGTACGAAAATATCGTATAATTGTGATAGGCCGACTCCACGACAATGAATAAAAATCCAAAGTTGTAGTGCTTTGTGAATAAATAAAAGTAAATGCTGTTGCCCTGACAGGCCGCAGCTCAATCTTGTCAAAGCACTGACTTTGTGGTATGCTTGGGCGACGAGCATCACATCATCTTCGTAAACGGCAAAAACCGGGACGAATCCACCGCCCTGGGAAAGCTGATTCACGATTTTCGAAGCACCCAGGCCAGCGAGAGGATCGACAGCTTATCGGCTTAAATGAAGTAGACGTTGAGCGTAAGAATATCTATCTGGATAAGAAATCTGGCAAGAACTTTGACCGTCCTCAGTACAAAAAGCTGTTGCGAAAACTAAAAAAGACGATCTGCTCTGCATTAAGAGCATTGACCGTCTTGAGCGCAACTATGAAGAAATCTTGCAACAATGGCGGGTACATACCAAAGAAAAGGGTATCGACATTGTGGTGTTGGATATGCCCCTGCTTGATACCCGTCGGGGTAAGGACTTGATGGGAACGTTCCTGTACGACATGGTTTTACAGGTTTTATCCTTTGTTGCTGAAATTGAGCGTACCAACATCAAACAGCGTCAAGTCGAAGGAATTGCGGCAGCAAAAGTGAAAGGTGTCAAGTTTGGCAGACCGCCCTTACCGTTGCCGGATAACTTTTACGAGTTACACAAAGCATGGCAAAGCAAGAAACTCACACTAAAAGAAGCGGCAAATGCCTGCAATATGCCTGTCGGTACATTCTATGGAAAGGCAAGAAAATTTGAAAATGTGGCTTAAACAAAATGATACCCCGATCTGTAAAAGTGTACCTTTACAAATCACAAAAAAGTTACAAATCGAGTCCAACATTTTCAGCTCACTGTTCATTTGTCAATGATGTGAGATCGGGAAAAGAGAAAGAGTTTATTCGTTAGAAGAGTGGTTTTGTTGACGGAGGGAGGGCGAAGCCCGACCGAGGTCAGCATAACCGGGCAGCTTCCAGCGCCTGCCGCTTCTGAATCGGCGTTCTCCACCCAAGAACGGACACTGGTATTCGGTTCGAGCGCCGTAAATACCGCTTCATCTGTATCTGCAAATCCTCGTAGGATAGAATTTCAAGTAATTGTAGAACCGCTCCTGATCGCTCCTGTGACCTCTCCACCTTGCCGTTGTGCCAGGGTGTCCTGGGGCGAATGGTCTTGTGAATG
>JAJQFY010000170.1 GCA_021200935.1 Oscillospiraceae bacterium | reverse complement strand
GGCTGTTCTGAATCATGGCCCTGGCGATGGTCATGAGCTGCTTCTGCCCGGCGGAAATGGCGGTGTTGTCGCTCAAAACCGTGTCGTAGCCCTGGGGCAGCGCCTTGATAAAGCTGTGTATGCCGCAGGCCTTGCAGGCTTCGATCATCTGCTCATCCGTGACGCCCTGGGTGTTATAGAGAAGGTTCTCCCGGACGGTTCCCTCAAACAGCCAGGTGTCCTGCAAAACCATGCCGAACTGGCTGTGTACGTTGCTCCGGGGGATGTTGGAGGTGGGAACGCCGTCGATGAGGATGTCGCCCCCCGTCGGCTCGAAGAACCGCATCAGCAGGTTCACCATGGTGGTCTTGCCTGCCCCGGTGGGGCCGACGATGGCCACCTTCTGCCCCGGCTGCACCTTCACGCTGAAGTCGTGGATGATCTCCTTTTCCGGCGCGCTGGGATAGGAGAACTTCACATGACGGAACTCCACCTCGCCATGCACGGTGTCAATGCGCTGGGTCTTGGCGGATTCGTCCTCCATCTCCTCCTCGGCCAGGAACTCAAAGACACGCTCGGAGGCGGCGGCACAGGACTGCACCTGAGTCATAGCCATGGAGATCTGCCGCAGGGGGGACTCAAACAGCCGGGCGTAGATAAGGAACGCCGTGATCACGCCGAAGGTAATATTGCCCTCGATGATCTGCCACGCGCCCACCACGCAGACCGCCACATAGCCCAGGTTTCCGATGAAGGTCATCAGAGGCTGCATCAGGCCGGAGAGGAACTGGGAGCGGAACTCCGCCTTCCGCACTGCCTGGCTCAGGGAGGAGAATTTGCCTGTCACCTCGTTCTCGGCATTCAGAATGCGGATGGCGTCATGGCCGCTGTACATTTCCTCAATATAGCCGTTCAGATCGCCAATGCTTTCCTGCCGGGCGGTGAAGTACTTCTGGGAATGGCTCATAATGACCACCATCAGCACAAGGCCGATCAGGGTAGCCACAACGGTTGTGGTCGCCATAATCCAGTTGGTGTAGTACATCATGATCAGGCAGCCAATGAACTGGGCCACGGCGGTGACTAGGTTCGACAGGCTGTTGGACATGGCCTGGCCGATCATGTCCACGTCGTTTGTCATGCGGGACATCACGTCCCCCGCGGCGTTGCCGGAGAAATATTTCAGGGGCAGGCGGTTGATTTTGGTGTCAATGTCCCCCCGCAGACGCCTGGCGGTGCGCTGGGTCACGGTCTGCATGATAAAGTGCTGGACAAAGCTGAACACCGCGCTGGCGAGATAGATCCCCAGCAGCAGCAGCGCCACCCGCAGAACGCCGTCCATGTCGATGGTGGAGGAAAGGCCGTCGTAAATATAATCCGTCAGGCGGCTGAGCTGGTTCGGCCCGATGATGGTAAACACCGCACCGGCGGCGGCCAGCACCAGGGCAAAGATAACGATGCCCGCCTGGCCTCGGATGTAGGACATAAGGCTCATCAAAGCGCCCCGCATGTTTTTGGCTTTTCCGCCGCCGCCGGGGCCGCTGCCCATGGGGCCTCTTCTCATGGGAGGGCGGGAAGACCTGCTGTTATTTCTTTCTGGCATAATTAAAGCACCTCCTTACGCGCTGACCGCAAGCTCATCCTCGGAGAGCTGGGACAGGGCGATCTGCTGATACACAGGACAATTTTTCATCAGCTCATCGTGGGTTCCGATCCCGGCCACCGCGCCGTCGTCCAGCACCACGATCTTATCCGCGTGGCGGATGGTGCCGATTCGCTGGGCGATAATCAGGCAGGTGGTACCCTTCAGGTCGGTTTTAATGCGCTGCCGCAGGGTGCGGTCGGTCTTGTAGTCCAGGGCCGAGAAGGAATCGTCGAAAATCAAGATCTCCGGCTTTCTGGCAATGGCCCGGGCGATGGAAAGGCGCTGCTTCTGCCCGCCGGACACGTTGGAGCCGCTCTGGGCGATCCAACTGTTTACGCCGTCGTCCATGGCGGAGACAAAGTCCGTGGCCTGGGCGATATCCAGGGCGGTTTCCACGTCGGATTCCGTTATCCCGTGGCCGCTGTCGCCGAAGGTGATGTTGCCCTCCACCGTGTTGGCAAACAGGGTGGCCTTTTGGGGAATGTAGCCCACCTTGTCGTAGAGCGTCTCAAAGCTGTATTGGGAAATGTTCTTCCCGTCCAGCAGGACGGTTCCGTCCGTGGTGTCGTAAAGCCTGGCGGCCAGCCCGGCCAGCGTGGATTTGCCGGAACCTGTCGCACCAATGAACGCGACGGTCTCGCCCTTTTTCGCGGAAAACGTAATATGCTTCAGGCAGTCCTCCGAGGCGTCGGGATAGCGGAAGGAAACGTTTTTAAATTCAATGCTCCCCACCTCGTCGGATTTATGCTCCGTCCCCTCCTGCACGGTGATGTCGGAATCAATGACCTCGTTGATACGGTTGGCCGCCACCGCCGCACGGGGCAGCAGCATGAAGATCATCAGCAGCATTACGAAGGACATGATCACATACAGGGCGTAGGAGCTGAAGGAGACCACCTCGCCCAGCATTACCGAGCGGTCAGAGATGGCGGCGGCCATCTCCGCCGCCGTGCCGGTCAGGGGCACGTCAATGGCGTTAATCAGCACAGCGCCCACATAATAAATGGCCACGGACACGCAGCTCTGGACGAACATCATAATGGGGGAGAGGAACGCCATCCCTCTGCCGGTGAAGAGCTGGGTCTTCATCAGGCTGGTGTTGGCTGCCTCGAATTTGTCCTCCTGGTACTTTTCCGCGTTGAAGGCCCGGACAACACGAATGCCGCTGAGGTTTTCCTCTGTGAGCCGGTTCACGTCGTCGATCTGGCGCTGGACAATGCGGAACTTGGGGATCATAATGGCAAGCAGCACGATCATGGAGCCGACCACGATCACCACCGCCGCCAATACAACCGCGGAGAGCTGCCAGCTCTTTCCAACGATTTTGATGATGGCCCAGATTGCCATGATGGGGGCGCGGATCAGCATCTGAAGCCCCATGGCGATAATCATGTGGATCTGTGTGACATCGTTGGTGGTGCGGGTGATAAGGCTGGCGACAGAGAATTTCTTGATCTCGGCGTCTCCCATGGCTGTTACTTTATTGAACAGCTTTTCACGGATGTCGAAGGAGAAATCCGCCGCGATCAGGGCCGCCATATAGCCCACGATCACCGTGAGAGCGGCGCTGCAAAGGGCGCAGCCCAGCATTTTTCCCCCTGCGGAGAAGTACTGGGACATCTCTGTCACCTCGCTGCTGATCAGCACGGTGATCTCCGCCGTGTAATCCGGCAGCCGCAGGTCGAAATAGACCTGGCCGCAGACAAACAGCACGCACAAAAGTGCCAGCCATCTGTCCTTGGCCTTCATGTTACTGAAGATGTGTAGCATATATACCTCCTGAAAAATTTATTTACAAATATAATAGTATTGTCGGCATGGCTCCTGCGGAACCATGCGCGACATCTGTTGCATGATTAATAGTAGCACAGGGCGGCAGGTTCATCAAGCAACAATTTTCAACAAGTGTCGCATGATGGCCGAAAGACCCTTGTCTTTTGGCGATACCTGTTGTATAATGCGGTGGAAATTCAGTGAGGGAGAAATTACACATTGATTTGGCAGGTGAGTTGTCCATGAACAAACAGCCGGAAATTACAGACGCCACAAGGGAGTCCTTTGTCAGTGCTTTTTTCCAGTTGGCGCGGAAAAAGGAAATTAATAAAATCACCATCCGGGAGATCACAGAGCTTGCGGGGTATAACCGCACCACCTTCTACCGCTATTTTGTGGGCGTTTACGCCCTGGTGGAATACGCGGAGGCTCAGTTTCTGGAGAGCATACGGGAGGCCCTGGATGCCCAGGGGACAGACGGCCAGGTCGGGCAGCGGCAGTTTTTCGAGACAGTCATTCGCTGCTTTCACCAGCAGAAGGATCGGGTGTCCATCCTGCTGTCGGAGCAGAACCGCTCCCGCTTTTTAAGAAGAATACGGGAAAATGCGACCCACAACGTATACCGCCTGGGCAATGACACCCCGAAAAAGCAGGTGGTGCGGGATATATATTTTTATGGCATTTTTTACGCCATATCCGTCAGCCTCCAAAGCCCGGACGCCCTGTCCGACGAGGACTTGCTGGACATAATCCAGCACCTGTTCGAGAGCTGGTTCAGGCCGGAGATGACGGAAGACGCCCCGGAGGCGGCCCTTCCCGGGTGACGCCGCCTTTTTCCACAGAAAAATCCCCCCTGCGGCCTGCCGCAGGGGGAGCTTTGGTTTTCGGTTCCGGGTGTTCTTACCCCATTTTCTTCGAGACATAATACGTCCCGGCGGCGGTGGCGGCGGGGGTGGATTCCCTGCCCTCCACCCAGGCGGAGCCGATGGCGTGGCAGATGGTGAAGCCGGGGTGGGTGATTTGGGCCTGCACCACCAGAATGTCGTTTAAGGGGATGGGGGAGAGATAGCTGACCTCCATGCTGACGGTGGGGGTCATGTGGCCCCCGGTGCAGTACCGGGCCAGCAGGCCCATGGTCAGATCCAGCACCGAGGCGGTGACGCCCCCGTGAAGAATGTCGCTGGGGTTTGCCATCCAGGGCTTTGTCTGCATCCGCAGCGTCACCTGGCGCTTGGCATAGTCGCAGCCCACAAGACTCATCCCCAGCATGGCGTTGAAGGTGCCGTCGCACTCCTTGGCTACGTCCTCAAAATAGCCCTGAAAGGCCCGCTCCATCCCCGCCTGGTCGTGGAGATCCTCTTTTTTCAGAATAATCAATTTTCCGCCTCCCCGCTGTCCGCGTCTGATGTGACAGTGACCGCCGTGACGGCGGCGTCCGCTGTTTCCTCCTGGCCCTCCTCTGCCTCCGTGGCGGTGGATTCGGTGGGGATGAACATTACGTCCATGTCCACGTCCCCCTCAATGCCGTCCACGCTGCCGGTGAAGGAATACTGCCAGAAGGTGTGGTCGTAGTAAAACTCCGGCCAGGAGCCGGGATTGCCAATCCAAATGGTCAGACCCTCAAGCTGGTTCAGGTCGTATGTAAAGTAGGCCAGGTTCAAATAGGCGTAGACCCCGGCCTCGTACCCCTCTGACTCAATGAGCTGGCAGAACTCCACACAGGCCTCCGTCACCGTGTTCCCGTTTACGTTGTCCGTCCGGGCGGCCTCCCCGGTGCCGATTTTCTCCCAGTCGAAAAACACCGGCAGGGTGATGTCGTACCCGTCGATCAGCTCCAGGGTCAGCAGGGCCTCCTCAGCGGCCTCCGCAATGCTGACGGCCTGGGAGAAGAAGTAGACCCCTACCTTCAGCCCGGCGGCCAGCGCCCCCTCTACGTTTTCCTGGAACAGAGTGTCCGCGTTCAGGCTGCCCCCGCTGTACCCCCGCCAGCCGCAGCGGATGATGGCAAACTCTATGCCCGCGTCCGCCACCGCCTGCCAGTCGATGGTACCCTGATGCTCGGAGACGTCAATGCCCTGCACCAGCTCCGCGTCCCCCCCGCTGTAGGCGGCGGTGCTGTCCGTCACGGAAAAGGCGGTCACGTCCAGGGCGAAAGGGGTCAGGCTTTCCGCCTCGGCCACCCACATGGTACCCCCTGCGCCGTCCGACACCTGCACCAGCCCCTCGTAGGGGTCGGCGGTGGGGGTGGGCTCCGCCGCCTCCGGCTCTGACTGCTGCATATTCCGCACCACCAGCACCGCCAGGATCGCCGTAAGGGACACCAGCAGCAGGATCGTCGCTATTAATGACAAAATTCGATTCTTCATAACCCGTATACAATACCACAAATGACGCCCCCTGTCAAAGCATGAGGGAAAAAGAGGATGTTTCTGCCCGAAATTGACAGGATAGCCTTGATTTCCGGCCCGTTTCAGGCTAAAATATATTATATAGTAGCCTGGAACATTATGAAATTCTATTCTACGGAGGTAGCGGTTATGACCCCTGACGTTGAAAAACTTATCACGCTGGCCGACCGGGACTTGGCGGCTGGCCGGTACGCGGACGCGGAAAAGGAATATGCCAAGGCCCTGGAGCTGGACCCGGACTCCTATGTGGCCGTCCATGGCCGGGGGGTGGCCCGCACCTGGCAGAGTACCCTCCTGTCCGGCGACCCCACCGCCCTGATCTACAGCACCCAGGACGCCTTCACCATGGCGGAGCGGGCCGGGGCGGACACGGGAGACTTCCTGGGCCGGGTGGCCGTTGACCTGATAAACCTGACCAGCAACAAATATAACGAGCTGACCCTGATCTACACCAGCACAGTCTCTTATACACATCAGACGCTGCCCACGAAAAGAATAGACTAGATATCGGAGGTCGCCCTAACAAAA
>JAJQFY010000083.1 GCA_021200935.1 Oscillospiraceae bacterium | reverse complement strand
CTTCTCCACCCCCCTGGGCCTGCCGGAGCTGGACACCTCCGAATGGTATTTGCAGCTTATACGGTACGAGTACCCCCTGGGGGAGGACTATGAACCCCCCGCACTGACAGAGATCGAGGACGGGGAGTATATGGATTCCCGGGTGGCCAACGCCCTCATCGACATGATCGCCGCCGCCAGAGCCAGCGGGTACCCGGTCTACGTCTGCTCCTGCTACCGGCCTTACAGCACCCAGTATATCATCTACTGGGATCATGTGGATGAGTACATGGCCCAGGGCATGACCCAGGAGGAGGCGGAGGCCGCTACCCGCCTGGCGGTCAACTATCCCGGCGCCAGCGAGCATCAGTCCGGCCTGGCGGCGGACATTCTGGAATCCGCCGACCAGGACATGGAGCCTTACATCGGCGGCTCCGGTCTAATGCTCTGGCTGGAGGAAAACTGCGCCGCCTTCGGCTATGTAATCCGCTACCCCGACGGCAAGACGGATATCACCGGGGTGGAATACGAGCCCTGGCATCTCCGCTACGTAGGCACGGAGGCCGCCATGTACATGATGGAAAACGACCTGTGCCTGGAGGAGTTTTTGGAGCTGCTGGAGCAGTACCAATAACGCCCGCAGACCGCCTATAACAACCCCGGCAGACCGCTGCGTCCGCCGGGGTCTTGCTATGCTTGGCCGCACCCCCTCGTTTGGGATGAAAAGCGAAGCTTTTCATCCCAAACGAAAAAAACAGCCCGAAGCCAAAGGCCCCGGGCTGCTATCGCATCGTTATTGAGACTCACACTGCGCGCTCAACCTTGCCGCTGCGCAGACAGCGGGTGCATACATAGATGTGCTGGGGCCTGCCGTCCACAACCGCCTTCACGCGCTTTACGTTTGGCTTCCACATCCGATTGGTGCGCCGGTGGGAGTGGCTGACCTTGATGCCGAAAGTCACGCCTTTTCCGCATACCTCACATTTTGCCATCGTAATCAGCTCCTTCCTGCCGTCAAAGGACAGCCATAGTATAATATCAGAACAGCCGCCAAATTGCAAGTGTTTTTTCAATTTTGTCAATTTCCTTCCGCCCCGGACTTTTTGCGTCTCCGCGCTCAGGCTTGATTTCCCCGGCGGGGGACGAAACAGTTGCGCCGGTTGGGAAAGTGTGATATAGTTGGTAGGCGAAAAAAGGGGATTCGAGAATTATCAGTTCCATGGAGGAAAAGCAATGAAAAAAATTCTATCTATCCTGCTGGCGGCGGGAATGGTTTTGGCCCTGGCCGCCTGCGGCGCCCAGGAGGAGAGCGGGGAGGAAGTCCCAGAGGCGACGGCCACCCCCACCGTGGAGGAGCTGCAGGCCGCCTCAGAGACCGACGCGGCGAACCTGGCGGAGGCGGCCCAGGCCTCCAGCACAGACGCGGAAACAGAGGCGGAAACGGAGCCGGAGGCGTGGGGCGAGAGCGCCTATGAGACCGCCCAGGAGTATATTGGCCTGACGGTGGAGGAGCTTTACGCCGCCATCGGCGAGCCGACGGAGACCCAATACGCCGCTTCCTGCCTTCAGGAGAACGCGGAGGACGGGATGCTGTTTTACGATGGGTTTTATATCTGGTCGCTGCGGATGGAGGATTCAGAGATCGTCTACCAGGTGTATCTGAACGACTGACGGAGGCCGGTATGCAAAAGCTGAAGGCGCTGCTTACAAAATACCGGGAGGCCGTTAGCTACCTCATTTTCGGCGGCCTGACCACCCTGGTGAGCCTGGGAACCTACGCCCTGTTCGTGGGCGTCCTGGGTCTGCCGGTGACAGGGGGCAATGTGCTGAGCTGGATCTGCTCGGTGGCCTTCGCCTTTGTCACCAATAAGCTGTGGGTGTTCCGCTCCCAGGGGCGGGGCCTGGCCGCCTGGCTGCTGGAGGCGGTAAAATTCGTGGCGGGCCGCCTGACCACCGGGGCGGTGGAGCTGCTGGGCCTCCCCCTCCTGATGGGGCAGGGCCTTGACCAAACCATTTTCGGCGTAGAAGGCGCCGCCGCCAAGGTGGTGGTGACGGTGGTGGTCATCGTCCTCAACTATTTTATTTCCAAATTCCTCGTCTTTCGGCGCAAAAAGGACTGAACGGGGGATAAAAGCCCCGCCCTGTCTGTGCAAAGTAGGCTATACCAACACCTATGCTTCTGTATTTTGGCGGGACATCCCTTCTGCTCCTGGCCTGCCTGATCATATGGCCTTTTTATGCCAGGCGTCCGACCCGAAAAAAGGCCCTGTCCCTGGCGGTGCTGCCAACGGCCATATTTCTCCTCAGCGGCATACTGCTCAGACACTGGCTGCTGATTGCCGCCGCAGCCGTCTTCGGAGCCGGGCATATTAATGTGACAGCTCAAAATAATAGATAGCGGCACAGCCGTGCTTGCATCTGTTTTTTTAGGATGGAAGAATTACGATAAACGCAAAAGAATTTACGATAAACATTAAAAAATAGTTGACAAACGTTATTTCTCCTGCTATACTGGCCTCATCAGATATATAGGAGGATTTCAAATGGATAAGCTATGCAAAACAGCCAGAGGGCTGGACGTATTCTTTCGGGTTCTTTTTTGGCTCGCGGCGGCGCTGGGGGCGGCGGTGCTGATTGGGTGTGTCGCCGTGCTGGCCGGGGCCGGACTGAACGGCGGGGAGAACTTTCAATGGCTTGTGGCCCTCGATGTAAACGGCACAGCCTACAGCATGGCGGACGCGGCGGCGGACGGGCTGCCGGGGGTGTTTGTCGCCCTGTCTGTCCTGTTCGTGCTGTCTCTCGCCTTTGGGCTGTGGGTGCTTCACGTCATCCGGCAGCTTCTCCGGCCCATGAAGGAGGGCCGCCCCTTCGAGAGCGCCGTCAGCCAGAGTCTGCGGCGGCTGGGCTGGCTGGCCATTGCCTACGGCGTGCTGGAGGCGGTCGTCACCGCTGTCGCCCAGCTTGTGCTGACCCAGGCGCTGGACATGGCAGGCGCCGTGGTGGATGTGGGCTATGATCTGACATGGCTTCTTCTCGCCGTGCTGCTGTTTTTGTTCTCCTACATCTTCCGCTATGGGGAGGCGCTTCAGCGCCAGGCGGACGAGACGCTGTAAGGAGGCGTACTATGGCAATTATTTTGCGGCTGGACCGGGTGATGGCCGACCGAAAGATGTCTCTCAACGAGCTGTCCGCCCGGGTGGGCATTGCGAACGTCAATCTCTCCAAAATCAAAACCGGCAAGGTCAGCGCCATCCGTTTCTCCACCCTGGACGCCATCTGTGACGCCCTGGACTGCCAGCCGGGGGATATTTTGGAGTACCAGCGGGAGGCTAAAAAGCCGGAGCCGGAGGGGTAACTCATCGTTTTTCTTGTGACGGCCTGACAAAATGGTTGAGGTAGGCGGCGGAAAAATATGATATTCTATTAGTGAAAATATCATGTAAAGGAGAAAACTTATGAAGATCACAAAGATCCTGGCAAGCCTGCTGGCTGTGTGCCTGCTGCTTTCCTCCGCCTGCTTTGCCACCAGCGACGCCTCCGGCGAGGCGTCGGGGGAGGCCTCCGGCAGCAGCAGCCGCCTTCTGACCGTTTCGGAAGGGGAGCTGACCGTCAGCGAGGAGGGTACCTGGACAGTGGAGGGCGACCTGCCGGAGAGCGGGGAGGCTATCGCCGCCATTCAGTTCGAGGCAGGTTCCGCTTCGGAGACCTTCCTGTCCGTCACCGCGTCAGAACACGTGGACGCCCTGGAGGAGGGCTTCACCGCTATTTTGGGGGACGAGCAGGAGCTTTTCGCCGTACCCAACTTCGCGGAGATCTATTCAAACGACGGCCTGAACCCCAACGCCGAAGGCTATGACCTGGACTACACCTGGATAAGCCAAATCGACTGGGACGAGGACAGCGACACCTACGGCCAGTACACAGCCGTCACCGAGGGCGGCCAGGCCCTGCTGGCGGAGCTGCTGGACGGGGCCTATTACAGCGTGTCCATCTCCGGCGACTCCCTGGACGATGAGACCGCCAGCCGCGGCCCCACCCAGGTGTCCGTCTCCGGCGGCGCGGCCCTGCTCATTGAAAACGCCTATGTTTACAGCGAGGGCCTGGAGGGGCTGGCCGTTTCCAACAACGGCACCAGCGGCGTCGGCTCCACCCTGGTGGTGAAGGACTCCCTGCTGGTGACGCGGGGCTACGTCCCCGCCTTTGCGGGCCAGTCCGAGAACCTGCCCAACGACCCCCTGCTTGTCACTGGCGCTGACCGCACCGTTCTGTCCGGCGGCGAGAGCGTCACCTATTACTATGACACCGTGGTAACGGTGGACGGCTGGGCCTCCATCTCCACGGACGGCGCCTCCGGCGACGGGGTTGACCTGGTGGCTGTGAACACCTTCGGCTCCGCCCTCCTGGGCGGCTACGGCACCTACGCCGACGTCAACTGCCGGGATTACTTCTACGCCTCCGTGCTGGAAGGGGCAGAGATCGGCATTATCATCGCCGGAACCGGCGAGGTCAGCGTCTATGACGGGGACGAGGGCATAGAAGGGGGCGCCGGGTACGGCGTGGGCCTGTACGGGGACATCGACCCCTATGCCTTCGCGGATGAGGATGAGGACTATACCGCCCTGGGCGGCTCCACCATCGCCGGTGGCCGCTACGCGGTGATGATGCACCTGGCTGGTTCCTATTCCGCCGACCCCCAGGGCTATCTCTACGTGAAGGACAGCACCCTGCTGACCGACCGGGAGCTGCTCTCCGACGAGGACATCGAGTACAGCATCAACGCCTCCTGGTACGGCCAGGAGCTTAGCCCCAACATCCAGAAGTACATCGAATACACCGAGGGTTCCGTCATCTTCCTGCGGGGTACCAACGCGGAGGTCATTCTGGACAACGTGACCATGGAGTCCTACAGCGGCGTTCTGATTCAGTCTGCCCTGAATAACGACACCAGCACCCCGGAGACCCCCGCCGGTACCGACCCCGTGGGCAACCGCATCACCATGAGCAACATGGACGTGACCGGCGACATTCTGGATGAGGATTACGAGCGGGTCATGACCCTGACCCTGGACAACACCTCCCTCACCGGCGCCATCACCAGCGGCACCTGCGAGAGCTGGACGGAATACTGGCTGGAGGCCGGATATGTGGAGGACTACACCATCGGCCTCGCCTCCAACACCTTCGGCGAGGAGGCCGCTCTGGACGCCTTTGTCCACAGCGTCACCGTGAACGAGGACGGCACCTATGAGGTGACGGAGTACGGCGACGACCAGGGTACCGAGCTTACCCTGACAAACGGCTCCGTCTGGCACGTCACGGCGGAAAGCACCCTGACCGCCCTGACCATCGACGACACCTCCACCCTGGACGGCGTTCTGTACGTAGACGGCGCGGAGACCGAGGCCGCCCCCGGCACCTATGAGGGCGCTATCACTGTTCTGCCCGCGGCGTAAAATTCCGAAAATCCCATAAAATCAGGCCCAGCGCGATTTCGCGCTGGGCCATTTTGATGATTAACGCAGGTTCGGAAGGATTTTTCTGTCCTTCACCCAATGCTTTTGGTAATAGCGGTTGTCAGCGAAGCTGTCTCCGATGTCGTCCATTTTCCCGTACATCTCCTCTGAAAGCGCCTGCTTCACAGCCCTATAGGCCCCGTCCTCCGCCAGGTTTTCCATCTGATAGGGGTCGCGGATGTTATCAAAGAGGTATTCCCTTCCGTCGGATTTATACACCGCAAAGGTGTACTGCCGGGAGCGGATGGCCCGCCACTCCCTGCCGCCGCCGAACACGGCGGTGGGGCCGGTTCCCATCATCAGGCAGTTGTTGTCCCCCTCCTCCCCGGTCAGAATATAATCGCTTATATCCCTGCCCTGCACCGTATCGGGAACGGGAAGTCCCATCATGGACAGGAGGGTTGGCATGATGTCCACGGTGTTAAAACAGGTCTGGTTGCGGCCAGTTGGCAGCCGGTTCCCCCATCGGATGAAAAAGGGAACCCGAACCGCCTCGTCGTAAAATATATTTTTCGCGTGCCGCCCATGGGCGCCGAACATCTCCCCATGGTCGGAGGTGAAGACGAAGATGGTGTTTTCCAAAACCCCCTCCTCCTGCATGGCGGCGATCAGTCTGCCAATATTGTGGTCAAGGTTCGCCGTCATGGCGTAGTAAACCCGTTTCCATTCCTCCAGCCTTTTCCGCTGGCCGGGGGTGAACCTGGCCCACATATCGGCGTGGGGGTCGTTGCGGGCCTGATAGTTGGGCGGCGGCGGAAAGGTGACGCGGGAAAACAGATCATCATATTTCTCCGGCACATTGTCCTTTGTCCAAGGGTCGTGGGGCGTCCCATAGGACAGAAA
>JAJQFY010000020.1 GCA_021200935.1 Oscillospiraceae bacterium | reverse complement strand
TCGAATTTTGTCAATTATTTAACAGAAATATTTCACTTTTTTCAAAAAAATTCCACAGGGAGGATTAAGCTGATGACCATAGAGGAGCGGGAAGCGCTGGAGGAGGGGCTGCGGCGGAAATATTTTCCCCACACGGCCTGGACAGAGGAGGGGCCTGTGCGCCGCCGGTACCTGACCCGGGCGGGGAACGGGGACGCGCTGGGGGTGTTCACGGCCCTGGCGGAGGCGGAGCTTCTTCTGCCGGGGGAGGAAATCGCCGCCGCCAGCGGGCCGGAGACATGGGAGCTTCTCCGCCGCCGGGAGGCCGGGGAGCCGCTGGCCCTGATTTTAGGCCGGGGGCTGGACGCCTTCTGGTGCGATTTGGCCCTGTCCCCGCCGGACGGGGAGGGCTGGCAGACCCTTTTGGTGCGCTCCGAGGCCGGGGAAAATTTGACCGCCCTGGCCCATGCCCGAAAGGTGCTGGTCTTTCGGCGGGGGTGAGGGCGGCCTGTGAATACAGGTTCTTATTTCAGGGCTTCCGGCGGATGAGAAGGCCCATGAGATACAGCACCGCCCCGGCGGCGGTGAGAACAATGCCCGCCGTCCAGTAGACGGACATCAGGCGGCTGGTGGTGCCGTAGATTTCCAAAACCCCCTGAAAAACGCTGCCCACGGCCAGGGTGGCTATGCCGGAATGATAGAGATTCAGCGGCAGCCGTGTGGGAACGGGGCAGGCGTCCAGCAGGGCCATGACGGAGAAGGGCAGCGCGCCCCCCAGCAGGGGGAAGGCGAAGGCGTAAATCATATACCAGGAATAGACGTCGTGGCTGAAATGCTCATACACCGCCCCGAACAGGACAAAGAACAGGGAGACCAGCAGATACACAAAGGCGGTTCTGGCCGCCGTCCGCCGGTCGGCCTCAGTATCCGATGTAAACAATGTCACTCACGCTCCTCTCCTTTATGCTGCGCCCGCTGGAGGTGGGATTGTTGACCACCGTGCCGTTAAAGACCATGGTGGAGGAGCCGCCCCCGTCCAGGTTGTAGGCGGTTTCCGCCCCCAGGGACTGCATAAATTCCGCCAGCTCGTACAGGGTCAGCCCCGCGCTCTCCTCCGTGCGGCCATCGGAGACCACCAGAAGATAGTGCAGCTCGTCTACTATGCCGATGGCTGTGCGGGGGTTGCTGGTTTTGGCCTTGCCCACCTCGTCCTCCGGGGTGACGGAAATGGCCCCGCTTTCCACCAGGGCCGGGCCGAAGGACAAAATCTGCGCCGCCCCCTGGGCCAGCAGGGTTTCCGCCGTCACAGCGCTCTCTGTGATGATTTCAAAGGAGCCGTCGGCATAGATGACCAGATCCTCCTGGCTCCGGGCGGCGAGGCTTCGGTACAGCACCCCGTTTCGCAGCACATAGCCGGACTCCTGGGAGCCGTAGTAATCCCCGTTGATGGCCAGAATCGCCCCTACGGAGTCGGCGATCTCCGAGGTCTTGGCCGTCACGTTCCGGCCATAGGTGTTTTCCGCGAAGGCGGTTTTGAGATACTCCGCCGAGGACACTGTCACATCCGCCACATAGATGGAGGTGTCGTACTGTCGGTATTCCGTGATAGTGATGGTAATGTTCCCGTCGGCGTAGGAGCTTTCCGTAATCACCGGCTCGGTGCTGACCGGCTCCTCTGTAGGCTCCGGGTCAGGCTCCGCCGGGGAGGATTCCGCCGTCGCCTGGGGGGCCTCCGTTATCGAGACGGCGGCGGTGGGGGCGGGCTGGGCCGCGCTGTCCTCCACCACTGTATAGGCCCGGCGGATGACAAAGGTGTCCAGGGCCGCGTAGACGGTGAAGGCGGCCAGCAGAAGGCCGTAGCACACGGCCCATGTGTATTTTTTCCGAAACATAGGGTTTTACCTCGTCTGCCGCTGTGGCCGGGGATGGGGCCTGCGGCGGAATATGACCTTTCTCTGCACCAGATAGCTGACGGAGAACATGGCAAGCTCCACGCCCAGCTTGGCGGCGTAGCGGTTCAGGCCCAGCCCCTCCGCCAGCAGATGGAGCAGCAGGGTGTTCGCCAACAAAATGGCGGCGGCCAGGGCGAAATATTGCAGCGCCGCGCTCAGCAGCTTCTCCCGGCTTTTGAATACAAGGGTGCGGTTGATGGTGAAATTTACGCAGGCGCTGACCGCCCTGGCGCAGATGTTGGCGAGGGTCAGCCGCCCGGTCAGGGACACCAGCAGGCTGAACAGCCCATAGTCCACCAGAAACCCAGTGAAGGAGGAGGCGGAAAATTTCAGTATCTCCCCATACACCAGGCAGGAATCCTTCACCGTGCTGAAATGGGAGGCGGCGTTGCTGTCGATATAAATGGCCTCAATGGGGATCTCCCGGATGGGGATGTGATTGCGGGCGCAGTGGAGCAGCACTCCCATTTCATATTCGTACCGCTCCCCGGCGAGCTGGGAAAGCTCCGGCACAAGCTGGCTGCTGAAGGCCCACAGGCCCGTTTGAGTGTCCTGGAGGGGAAGCCCTGTAGTCAGCCGGTAGACCCAGCGGGTGATGCCGTTTCCAAAGCGGCTGCGCCGGGGCGTGTTCTTCCCGTCCAGGGCGCGGCTGCCCAGGATCAGGGCGTCGGGCTGCTCCTGGGCGGCCTGGCAGACCCGCAGGGCGTCCTCTATTTTATGCTGCCCGTCCCCGTCCAGGGTGACGACCACATAGGAGCCGGCGAAGCTTTCCTGGATGTAGGCAAGGCCGGTTTTGATGGCCCGGCCCTTGCCATGGTTCCGCTCGTGGGTGATGACGGCGGCGGTTTCCCGCAGGCGGGCGAACATCTCCCGCCAGGCCTCCCCGCTGCCGTCGTCCACCACCACCGGCTCCAGCCCGGCCCGGCGGGCCTGATGTACCAGCTCCGGCAGCTCCGGCCCCGGCTCGTAAGCCGGGATCAGGGCGATCCACTGATGAGCGGTCATGGGTTCATCTCCTTCCGGCGTGTGCCGGTCACATACCGCCGGAGGCGCCGCCCATGCCGCCGGTCATGCCGCCGTCATAGTTCATGCCGCTGTCCAAATCGGCGTCCGGCATGGTTCCGACCGTGCTGTCGGAGACCGTGCCGCTGGTCTCTGTGTTGGCCCAGTTTCCTCTGCCGCCGCCCATGTTGCCGCCCATGCCGCCCATACCGGCGGAGCCGTAGATAAGGCTGGTCATGGAAACGGTGGTGGAGGCGGTTCCGGCGGTGATGGTGTAGCTCTCGCCCACGGTCAGGTCAGGGCAGCTTACGATAACGGTGCTGTAGCTCTTGTCCGGGCTGAAGGAGGCCAGAACGCTGCCGCTGCTGTCCGCGATGGACAGGGCCGTCCCCGCCTGCTGGGTGGTCAGGCTCACAGTAATGACCCCCTGGGTGGAGGTGGAGCTGACAGACTCCTCCATGCCCCCGGCGCTGACGGCGATCAGGATGCCGCCGGTGATGACGCACTCGCCGTTAAAGTCCAGCGCGCCGTTCATGCTGTCCGTGGGGCCGGAGACATAGGTCTCCCCCCCGGAGATATACATACTGCCGTTGGAGTCCAGGCCGTCGCCGATGGCGTTTACATACAGCGTGCCGCCGCTGACGGAGAGATAGGCCCCCTCCGCGACGGCAAACGCGTCGGCAAACCCGCCGAAGCCGCTGCTGTCGTTGCCCCCGGCGGCGTTCAGCCCGTCGTCGCTGGCGGTCACATAGATGGTGCCGCCGGTGATGTCGATGGACAGGCCCTCCAGACCCTCATAGCTCTGGGCAACATTGATCTCGCCCCCGGATATGAGCAGGGCGCTGTCCGCGTGGACGCCGTCGTCCCCGGACTGGATGGCAAAGGTGCCGCCGGAGATGGTCACGTCCCCGTTGCTGTGGAGGGCGTCGTCACAGGCGTCGATGGTGAAGGTGCCGTCGGAGATGGTGATGCTCCCCTCCGCCTTCAGGCCCTTGGCGCTGACGCTGTCCTCCTGGGAGGCGCTCATGCTGTTCCAGTAGTCAAAGCCCATGCCGAAGCCGGTAGTGGTCTGGGCCTCCCCGCTGCCCCCGCCGGTGGTGATGTCAAAGCTGCCGCCGCTGACCGTGAGATAGGCCCCGGCGCTGATGCCATCCCCCTCGGCAATGATGGTCAGGGAGCCGCCGATGATATACACAAAGCCCAGCGCGGCATCGTCATCGTTCTCCGCCTGGATGCCGTCCTTTCCGGCGGTGATGGCAATGCTGCCCCCGGCGATGCGGACGCTGTCGTTGGCCTGGATGCCGTGGCTGGCGGCGGTGATGGCATAGGCGCCGCTGGCGATGACCAGGTCGTCCTTGCCCACAATGCCGTGACCGGCGGCGGCCTCAATAGTCAGGGAGCCGGTTCCGTTCAGGGTCAGGTCGTCCTTGGAGAAGATCACGCCGTCAATGCTGTTTTCGTCGATGTCGATATATTCCCCGCCGTTTGCCAGATAGTTTTCCGAGCCTTCGGCGGTGGTGATGAACACCTTGTCCGCCTGGCGGACATATATGGCGGCGGAGGAGGCGCTGGTGATGGAAACCCCGTCCAGCACGAGCTGCACCTTGTCGGCGTTGTCTATGTCAACAATAATCATGCCGTTGTCCAGCGTGCCGGAGAGGATATAGGTTCCCTCCTCTGTGATGGTGACAGTGCCGCCGGATATGCTGACGGCGCTGGAATCGCAGGCGGCGGTGTCCCCGGACAGGGTGATGGAAACGCTCTCGCTCTCGTCATAGGTGACGCGCAGATCCCGGTCGGTGAACATATCGTCCGTGGAGGCCGCGCTGACGGCAGCTTCTGCGGTCAGGCTGGCGGCGGATTCCGTGGAAGTCTCGGCGGCGGTGACGGCAGTGGAAGTGGCATCGGCGGCAGTTGTTTCCTCCGTGGCCGCTGCCGTCGGGGAGACGCTGGCTGATTCCTCCGCCGAGGCGGCGCCGCAGCCCGCCAGCATGGTCAGCACCAGACCGAGGGCCAGAATTTTATATGGCTTATGCGGTAAATTTCTATGGATATGCCTCATGTTCAAAACCTCCCAATGCTTGTGAAGCGGTAAATGTGTTGTTCTTACAGCTCGCCCAGGGCCGCGGCCTGATGGCTTATGCTGATTTCCAGGTTTCCGTTGCGGCAGCGGAGCTTGTCGATAAGCTCCTTCTCCTTGTCGCTGTCCCGCATGGTGACGTTGTAGGTCAGGCGGAACAGGCTCCCCATGTTGGTGGTCTTTACCTGCTCCAGCTCCCAGGCGGAGGTGTATTCCTCCAAAAGGGGCTGGAACACCTGGGTGTATTCCAAATCCTCCGGGATGGTGATGTGCAGCGTCCGATGGCGGGCAGCGTTTTTCTTCTCCCCGAAGTCCAGGGTGCTGTAAAGCATTCCCACCGCCCCCACGATGACCGTGAACAGGAGGGCGAAGGCCAGATACCCCATGCCGCAGATCAGCCCGGCCCCCATGGCGAGAAACAAGGCCCCGATCTCCCTGGCTGTGCCGGGAGCGGAGCGGAAGCGCACCAGGCTGAAGGCCCCGGCCACGGCTACGCCGGTCCCCACGTTGCCGTTGACCATCATAATGACCACGCATACCACCGCCGGAAGCACGGCCAGCGTGACCACAAAGCTCTTGGTGTAGCGGGTGCGGAACATATACATCAGCGCCCCGATCAGGCCGATGGCCAGCGCGCAGATTACGCACAGCAGAAAATCGCCCACAGAGATCACGCTGGCGGTGTCGGAATCGAACAGTCCCCGGAAAATGTTTTCAAGCATATGCTATGGCCTCCTGTTTTTTGGCCGCCTGCACCTGGGCGTAGGCGGCGCCGTATTTGGAAAAGGATGTGCGGAAAATGTGGTTTTCTGTCAGGCAGTGGGTCATCCAAAGGGGGATCCCTGTGCCGGTCTTTATTTCCATCAGGGTCTGGCCCCGCTGGAGCAGGGGCGCGCCGGAGGGTTCTTCCTGTAAGGACAGACCGGATTCCCGATAGAGGATGTTCTCGTCGAAGGTCACGCGGAAGTCCCCGCCGTCCAGCTCATAAAAGGCCTCCCGCTCATAGGACAGGAACATGGCCGGGTGCAGGGTGGGATAGAGATGGCGGAAGTAGTCGATCTCCTGGGCGATTTGGCTGTGAATCGGGAGGGACTGGCCGCTCTCCAGGCAGGATTCCACCGTCTCGTCCGGCAGAGCTACCCGCCGCTTGTAGACGATGGAGTCGTATTTCTTCTTGATCTCCACAAAGACCAGGTCCTCCGGCCCGGAGCGGTGGTAGCTCCGCACCCGCAGCTTTTCCTTGTACAGGGGCTTTTCAATGCTCCGGCGCACCAGCAGAAAGGTGTCCGTGTCCAGATATATGTTGCGGATGGTGGAGCGGCCATATTCATCCAGGGCCATATACGGCTCCATGGCGTGAAGAACATGCTCCTTCTGCTTTTCGTTTAACAAGTATTTCAGCTCGTGCCGCTTAAAGTTCTCCTGATAGACCATGCGGGGG
>JAJQFY010000142.1 GCA_021200935.1 Oscillospiraceae bacterium | reverse complement strand
TGGTATGCAAGTGCTGCGGTCAGGTGGAGGACATGACCATGCCGGAGGGCCTGCTCGACCCGCTGACGGAGGGGCTTGGCGTCACCGGCTACGACCTGAAGCTATTTCATGTGTGCGCCCAGTGCCGGGCGCAGGAAAGGAGAACTGTTTATGAACCAAGTTTTGGAAAGCCTGAAAACCCGCCGCGCTATTCGCAAGTATAAGGCGGAGCCTGTCCGCCGGGAGGATCTGGATGCCGTTCTGGAGGCGGGGATCTACGCCCCCACCGCCATGGGCGCACAGCGGGCCTGCATTGTGGCCGTCACCAACAAGGCCGAGCGGGACGCCATCTCCCGGATGAACGCCGCCGTCATGGGCCGGGACGATGACCCCTTCTATGGCGCACCGGCGGTCATCGTGGTCTTTGGGGACAGCTCCTGGCCCCAGGGGAAGAAGGACGGCGCCCTCATCATGGGCAATATGCTCAACGCCGCCCACGCCATCGGCCTCGGCTCCTGCTGGATCGACCGGGCGGAGGAGTCCTTCAGCAGCCCGGAGGGCCAGGCCCTGAAAAAGAAATGGGGCGTGCCGGAGGAATACACCGGCGTGGGCAACTGCATTTTAGGCTACCCCGACGAGACCCCGGAACCCAAGCCCCGCAAGGAGGGCTATATCATCCGGGTGGAGTGACGCGAACCAAAAAAAACAGACCCGACACACGTCAGGTCTGTTTTTTATAAAATATCAGCGAACTGCTTGCATTTCGCAGGCAAATCGGATATACTATTCAGCGAAAGGATGCGATTTTTATGGCAAGAACATCGAATGTCTTCGCTAGGGTAGAACCCGATTTAAAAGCACAAGCCGAACAGATTTTAAACGAGCTGGGTATCCCTATGTCCAATGCGGTGAGTATGTTTCTGAAACAGGTGGTTCTCCAGCGCGGCATTCCGTTTGAGATGAAGCTCCCCGCTGACAGACCGCTTGCCTATGGCGCGCTGACCAGGGCGCAGTTTGACGCAGAGATTGAAAGAGGAATGGCTGATATAGAAAACAACAACGTCTATTCAGCCGACGAGGTTGAAGCCGAAATGAGACGGGATTTCGGCGTATGAGCTGGAGAATAGTCTACACCTCATAGCTTTTTCCTTGCCAGCCACCCTCGGAAAATTCCGCCGGAGAACAGGGAGATGACGGCGAAGAAGGCGTCCGCGAACAGGATGAAGACGAAGGAGGGCAGCAAAATTCTGGTGTATTTCTCTCCGAAGGGGCGGTTCCCGTCACGGACGGCGCGGCTCATGCTGAAAATATAAAACAGCGCCCCGGCGTTCAGGAAGAGCAGCAGAAGCGTATTGACGGCAAAGCTGCCCAGGGCGTCCGGCGGCAAAAAAGTTCCGCCGGTGAGGCCGCTCAGCGCCATGGACAGGAGCAGCACAGCTACATTTACCAGAAAAAGGATTTTCGTGACGTTCAGCATAACGCCGCCGCCAATTCCAAGGCCGCCCCGCCAGTCGAGGCGGCTTTTCGCGCAAAAATTCTGAAATAGCTGCATAAGCGGCTGGTTTTGC
The DNA here is from genome assembly GCA_021200935.1 of Oscillospiraceae bacterium. Classification (GTDB taxonomy): domain Bacteria; phylum Bacillota; class Clostridia; order Oscillospirales; family Oscillospiraceae; genus CAJOIG01. The sequence goes on along the minus strand of JAJQFY010000142.1, from coordinate 4,914 downwards.
CTGCCCTCAATGAAGCCGTTGTTGGCGACCCAATATATATGCAGGCACACGTCATTGTCCCTGCAAAATTCCTCCATCTCCCGCAGAAAGGCGAGAACGTGGGACGGCGCGCTGTCCACATACAGGGGGAGGAAAAATATCACCGTGTCGGCGCCGGGCTGTAGCCGCCGTAGAGATTTTCCGTGATGATGGTAAGGGAGTCGGCCTGGCCCACCACACGGCATACCCGCTGTAATTCGTCCTTCATAAAGCATTCCGCCGGGTGGGCCGTCCAGCACCTGAAGCACCCCTGGCAGGGGGCGTATCGCCCGTCCGCCCAAATCAGTGCGTCGCAGCCCCGCCGGAGCAGCGGCTCATATTGTCTGTCTAGGTCACAGATGATTGTCCTCATAGGGAAGACTCCCTTTCTCGTGTGATGCAGCTATTATAGCAGGTTTTTGGCGGCGGGGAAAATCATATGGGTGTAAAAAAACAGCAAAGAATCAGCAAGCTGGCCCCGGACAATTCCGCTGTAAGCATTTTCAGCTCTTGAACTGTGGCTTAATTTAGGCTATAATATAGCCACGAATAGCCACGAAACCACAAATCAGGGAGGGTTATGACCATGCAGATCATTCCAATGCGAGATTTGAAGAACACTGTGGAAATCGAGCGCAGGTGCGCGGAGGAAAACGGGCCTGTTTATGTGACGAAGAACGGATATGGCCGCTTGGTCGTGATGGACATCGACTACTACGAGCGCACCATGCGGAAGATGTACGAGGCGCAGGCGCTGCTGGAGGGTCTGGCGGATGTGAAGGCCGGACGCGTGATAGACGGCGACGCCGCGATTGACGGCATTCGGGAGAAGTATGGCATCTGAATATCGCTAGACGTCTGATTTATGCCCCCAACACAAAAAACAGACCCGACACACGTCAGGTCTGTTTTTGTCATCCGGCAGAGAGACCGGGAAATTATTTCATATAATTCTGCCAGCGGGCCACCAGCAGGCTGACGGGTCTTATTCCCCGTCGTTTTCCTCTGGCTCTTCCTCGCCGGTCAGGTGGAGGGAGGCGCCGCAGGCGGGGCATTGGATGTTGGGGCGCTCTATGGCGTCCTCGTCCAGGGAGATAATCTCCCCGCAGACGGGACACTCGGTCTCGTAAAACAGCAGACCGTCGTCCTCATCCTCATCCTCGTCCTCGTCGTCCAGGTCGTCATCCAAAACGTCCAGATCGTCGTACAGGACGTTCTCTACGTCCGCCAGGTCCTCGCTGACGGCGTCCAGGCCCTCGTCCAGATCCGCGACCTCGTCCTCCAGGTCCTCCACGTCCAGGGCCAGATCCTCTAAAATCTCCAGGATGGTAGAGAGAATCTTCCCCTCCTTGGCGGCGGGATCGATGCCATAGCCCTCGGTCAGGCCCTTGAGATACGCGACTTTTTCAGCAGTGGTCATAATAAGCCTCCTGACAGGGAACGATCAGCCCTTGGCCCGGCCCAGATATTCCCCGGTGCGGGTGTCGATCTCAATGCGCTCGCCCGGCTCGATGAACAGGGGAACCTTGACCTCTGCCCCGGTTTCCAGGGTGGCGGGCTTGGTGGCGTTGGTGGCCGTGTTCCCGGCGAAGCCCGGGTCGGTCTCGGTAATCTCAAGCACCACAAAATTGGGGGCCTCCACGTTAAAGACGTTTCCTTTATAGGAGCTGACGGTGCAGACCTCGTTCTCCTTCACGAAGCGGAAGCTGTCCGAGAGCTTGGACTTGTCCACAGGCAGCAGCTCATAGGTTTCCGCGTCCATGAAGTAATACAGGTCGCCGTCGTTATAGCTGTATTCCATGTTTTTCCGCTCCACATAGGCGGTCTCGAACTTGGCGGAGGGGTTGAAAGAGGTCTCTACCACCGCGCCGGTGATGACGTTTTTCATCTTGGTGCGGACGAAGGCCGCGCCCTTGCCGGGCTTGACGTGCTGGAACTCCACGACCTGCATTACCTGGCCGTCCATCTCAAAGGTAACACCGTTTCTAAAATCTCCTGCTGAAATAGGCATTGTTTATTTCCTCCATTTTGAATGGTTTTTCCCATCCGTCATTTTACTATAGTTTTTTCGCTTTGGCAAGTCCTTTCTTGGAACTTGGATCGTATCCCGTATATTACAGAATAATAAGCTCCTTCGCCGCCGTGGTCAGATTCCGGGCGCCGCCGTCCCGCAGCCAGAGCATATCCTCGATCCGCACACCGAACTGACCGGGGAGGTAAATGCCCGGCTCGGCGGAGATGACCGCCCCCTCCGGCATGGGGCTGTTGTTGGAGGGGCTGGCGGTGGGGTTTTCGTGAATTTCCAGCCCCAGGCTGTGACCGAAGCTGTGGCCGAAATACGCCCCATACCCCGCCGCGGCGATAACGTCCCGTGCGGCGGCGTCTATGGCCCGGCCTGGAACGCCGGGTCTCGCGGCGGCAATGCCCGCAAGCTGGGCCTCCAGAACCGTGTCGTACACCCGGCGCATCTCCTCCGTCGCGCCGCCTACGGCCACGGTGCGGGTCATGTCTGAGCAGTAGCCGTTGTATACGGCTCCGAAGTCCATGGTGACAAAGTCCCCGGTCTGTATCACCCGGTCGCTGGGAACCCCGTGGGGCATACTGGTGCGGGGCCCGGAGACCACAATGGGGTCGAAGGCGTTGGCCTCGCTGCCATATTTGTACATATGGTATACCAGCTCCGCCGCCGCCTGCTGCTCCGTCATGCCGGGGCGCAGAAGGCCCAGCACGGCGTCCAGCGCCTTTTCCGCGATGGCCTGGGCTGCCAGGATGGCGTTTACCTCCGCCTCGTCCTTGCTGGCGCGAAGCGTTGGGAGAAGCCCTCCCGCCGGAACCAGCGTGACGCCCAGGGCCTTTTCCAGGGATTCCCATTTATCATGGCTCACCCGGTCGCCCTCCGCCAGAAGCTGCGTGAAGCGGTTTTCCGCCGCCAGATCCTTCAGAATGGCGGTCAGCGTCCGGCCCGCGCCGGTGATTACAATGTCCATATCCGTCACGGCCTGGGCCGCCGCCTCCCCATACCGGGAGTCAGTGACAAGCCAGGCCCTGTCCGGCCCAATCAGCACCGCTCCGTCCGTAAAGGCGAAGCCGGAAGCGTACCGCACACTGACCGGATCCGTAAGCAGCAAGGGCAGCGAAGCCCCCCGCCGTATAGCATCCACACGGGACATAATTATGTACCTCCTTGTTTGTGGCTTGAGAGATATTGCTGGCGATTCGTAATTTGTTTGGCATGGCCTTTTCCGGCCCACTGAATTGTGAGCTGTTACATCTTGTTATGTGCCTTGCCGGTTTCGTATGGATTGCCGCGACTATGCAACCCGTCAATGTTTTCAAAAAGCTCACTCTTAATCGGTAAACCTAAGGGATCCAACACAAAATCGATCCCCTCCCTTCTGGCCAGCTTGGCAGCGGGGACAAAATCGGCGTCTCCGGCAATGAGAACAATCTGTTCGACCTGTTTTTTATACGAAAGAGACGCTATGTCAATACCTATTTTCATGTCAACGCCCTTTTGCTTAAAAGAGGGGAAGAAGTCAGAATCTGTCAGGCTGTCCAAAGGGCGGCCCTTCAACAAAAGGTCTTTCGTGGCGCTCTGCGTTATCATATAGGCCGCCGTTCCCTCGTCTATGGAGCCAAGACGAAGCGCTACTTTTCGCATTTTTGTCAGCTCATAAAGGAAATCGTTCATCCATTTGGCGTAGTCTGATTTTGAAAAGTCGTATGTCCGATTGTGCAGCGGATGAAAAACTTTCTTTTGGCACGGCGGCGCGTCATAGTAAAAAATTCTATAAAGCTCGTGTTCCATGTGCTTTTCGCGGAGATGGCGAAAGCAATATTGTATTAGAGCGTTTGCTGCATCTGTGGGGGCGTGCGGCAAGCCCTTTTCAAATCTTTTGCGGTAAAAGCCGCCGTCAACTAAAATTGCTGTTTTTGACATTTTCTGTCTCTCCTCAAACAAAACGAAAAGCCCCTGGGATCGGCCATTCCCTTGATGGGCGGGATGACGTACTGCCAGGGACTTGTTATGTGTACAACGGGCGAATGATGGATAGTCATTTTCGTTGTACCCTAATATTATGTCTTGGAAATTGATTTGTCAACCGTCAAATGACACAAATTTTCTTGCTAAACGTTGTGCGATTGCTTGCTGCGCTGCGTCCTCCTATGCAAAAATGCCCTCCCGAAAAGTCAGAAGGGCATCATTCAAGTCTGCACTTATAGCCCGCACGCAGACAGGCGGCAGTTGTAACAAGACACGCTCTTATAGGCCGCTGGTGCCAGGCGGCAATAGGAGATGGGGCGTAATTTGCCTCATATGCGGGATTCCCCGCAAGCCTATTATATGCCCTTCATTCATTTTTGTAAACTGTTAAATTTGTCTGATAATGCCAAAATTTGTCTTAACACGCCATTCGTTGTGCAGCTTCCAGGTCGGAAACAGTGTAATTTTTTCGGAGTAGGCTTGCAGGGCCATAGCCATTGTCTGGCGGATGTATTCCTGGCCGTTCGTGGTCAGGCGGCTGACGACATAGATTCGTTAGCATTTTAGTTAGCATTTTGAGGTCAGCGAGGGGGAAAGGAAGGGATTTTTACGGAAGGTCGGCCCGGTGAGCGGGAGGGCGCAAAGCGTTGATATATAAGGAAAAACCGGGAATCGCTGATTTTTCAGTGATTCCCGGTTTTTGGTGCGGGGAATGGGACTTGAACCCACACGTCCTTGCGAACACAGGCACCTCAAGCCTGCCTGTCTGCCTATTCCAGCACCCCCGCGTTTGAGTGCCAAATTATTATAGTAGAATTGCGGGGATTTGTCAACTGGTTTTTGCGGAATCCGCTGACAAATTATCCGGCAGGGGGGATTCGGGCAGGGACTCGTCCGCTGGGGGCGGGGTC
>JAJQFY010000135.1 GCA_021200935.1 Oscillospiraceae bacterium | reverse complement strand
CAAGCTCTGTCTTGCCGACGCCGGTCGGCCCCAGAAACCGGAAGGAGCCGATGGGCCGGTTGGGGTCGGAGATCCCGGCGCGGGAGCGCAAAATCGCCTCGGTAACAAGACGCACCGCCTCGTCCTGGCCGATGACCCGCTGGTGGAGAATATCCTCCATGTGCAGGAGCTTCTCCCGCTCCCCCTCCATCAGCTTCGCCACAGGGATGCCCGTCCAGCGGGCCACGATACCGGCGATCTCCTCCTCCGTCACCGTGTCGTGAACCAGGGTGTCCTTCTTGCCGGAGGTGTTTTCCGCCTCCTCCAGCCGCTTTTGCAGGGCGGGGAGGGTCTCATAGCGTAGCCTTGCGGCGGTCTCGTACTCATAAGCCTGCTGCGCCCGCTCGATGTCGGCGGTGCATTTCTCAATCTCCGCCTTCACAGTCTTGACCGCGTCCACGTCCGCTTTTTCCGCCTCCCAGCGGGCCTTCATGGCGTTAAATTCCTCTTTGTTGGCGGCAAGCTCCACCCGCAGCTTTTGTAGCCTGTCCTGGCTCAGCTTGTCCGTCTCCTTTTTCAGGGCCATTTCCTCGATCTCCTGCTGCATGATCCGGCGGCGGATGTCGTCAAGCTCGGCGGGCATGGAGTCGATCTCCGTGCGAATCAAGGCGCAGGCCTCGTCCACCAGGTCGATGGCCTTGTCCGGCAGGAAACGGTCTGTAATATAGCGGTCAGAGAGCGTGGCTGCCGCCACCAGGGCGGAATCGTGGATGCGGACGCCGTGGAATATCTCATACCGCCCCTTCAGGCCCCGGAGGATGGAGATGGTGTCCTCCACCGTGGGTTCATCCACCTGCACCGGCTGGAACCGGCGCTCCAGGGCGGCGTCCTTCTCGATATACTTTCGGTACTCGTCCAGGGTGGTAGCGCCGATGCAGTGGAGCTGACCACGGGCCAGCATGGGCTTCAGCAGGTTCCCCGCGTCCATGCTCCCCTCGGTCTTGCCCGCGCCCACGATGGTGTGAAGCTCGTCGATAAAGAGGATGATTTTCCCCTCGCTCTTGGAAATCTCTTCCAAAACCGCTTTCAGCCGCTCCTCGAACTCGCCCCGGTATTTGGCCCCCGCCACCAGCGCCCCCATGTCCAGGGAGAAGATGGTTTTGTCCTTCAGGCCCTCCGGCACGTCCCCCCGGACGATGCGCTGGGCCAGGCCCTCCGCGATAGCGGTTTTGCCGACCCCCGGTTCCCCGATGAGGACAGGGTTATTTTTCGTCTTGCGGGAGAGGATGCGGATGACGTTCCGAATCTCGTTGTCCCGGCCTATGACCGGGTCAAGCTCGTTGTTTCTGGCCCGCTGCACCAGGTCGGTGCCATATTTTTGCAGGGCGTCGTAGGTGTCCTCCGGGTTGTCGGTGGTGACGTGGCCGGTCTTGACCTTGGCAAGCTCCGCCGTAAAGCCGTCGCGGGTCACGTTCTGCTCCCGGAATATGGCGCTGATGGCCTTGGTGGGATGGGCGAAAATGCCCAGCATGAGATGCTCCACGGAGACATACTCGTCCTTGAGCTTGCCCGCGATTTTCTGGGCGAAGTCGATGACCTTGCCGAACTCGTTGGAGGGGTAGACCTCCTGGCTGCCCTGCACCTTTGGCAGGCGGCTGATTTCCCCGTCCAGGGCGGAGAGCATTTTGTCGCAGTCCGCGCCCATGCGCCCCAGCAGGGTGGGGATCAGGCCCCCATCCGCGTCCACCAGGGCATAGAGCAAATGCTCCGGGGTGACGTATTGGTTGTCGTTCTCCCTGGCCATGGCGGTAGCGCTGTTAATAGTTTCAATGGTCTTTTGTGTCAGCTTGTCGCTGTTCATGGGATCACTTCCCTTTTATATAATGTAGTAGTAATAAGGCTTGGCGTGTATTAAAGAATGGTGTTTCCTTCCCGCAGCCAGCGGACGTATTCGTTATAAACCTCCTGGCCGGTCATGGTGTGGGCCAAGTACCCCTTCATCAGCCGGTCGAACAGCCGCACATAGGCGCTGACGGCCCCGGCAATGTCCCCGGTGGTGTAGTTCCGCCCGGCGGCCAGGGCAATGGTGCGGGTGAACCGCCCGGCGTACAGGGCGTATTCAACAGGCTGCCGCCGATAGGGGGCTATCAGCTCATCCTCCACCTGCTTCCACAGGCGGAAAAACGCCGCCATGGCGTCCAGAAGCTCCTGGCTCTGGGTGCGGAACACCACGGACAGCTCCCCCAGGGCGCTCTCCCAGTTCCGATACAGCTCCACGGAATACTTCACCGTGGGGCGGTAGCGGTATTGCAGGCTGGACTTCACGCTGATGGAGTTTGCGTTGGGCGTCACGAAGGGCACCAGCTCCCGGTCGGACACCAGCAGCTCCCCTATCTGCCGGAAGATATCCTGTATCTGCCCCTCCGGGGTCTCCATGTCCACGTATTCCGCTAAAATCTGGTTCACCAGCGCCGAGCGATTTGTCCCCAGCCGGTGGGCCATCTCGTCCACGGCCCGGACAACGTCGTCCGAAAGCATTAGGCTATATAAGGTTTTCTTCATGCTGTCTCTCACCTCATGGTTATACTACCACAGTATATTAAATTTGTCAAGCGATTTATATAAATTTATGGCGCGAGTTTTCTCAACAGAAAAGAAGCGACCCCTGACCGGCTTATTTCGGTCAGGGGTCACTCCTGTTCAGTTTTAGGCTCTATCATCCATGATTACCTCAGCTTTCTATATATTTCAAACAGGATTTCCCTGTGGCTATATATTACCACATCGTTAATGGTTTCGCAATAGGCAGCTTCCATGAATTTCCCCCTGGATTCTTGGCGAATATGACAATCATGGCCTATGGTACCGTTTTGGTTGTGGCCGACTTATGTAAAAGTTGTGAAGATAACCCGGTATTCCCCTCCAGAAATTAGGCAAATCCACCAATTTTTAAGATTCGTTTAATCTTCCTGTGCTAAACTAAATTATCACAAGCCTCCTGGCCGGTTCGCATTGGAGAAAGGGGACGGGCCGGCTGGGATCGCTTGCGAGCGATTGTATCATCCCCCACCACGCCTACATCATTTTAGAAAAGGAGAAATTATGAAGCGAACAAAGAGTTTGGCGGCGCTGCTGATGGCGGCGCTAATGCTGTTTGCCCTGTGTGGCACCGCCTTCGCCTCAGGAGAGGCCAGCGGCGAGGCCAGCGCGGCAGTCAGCATCACCGGCACAGACGTGGCTGTGGACGAGGATTATTTCTCCGGCCAGGCCACGGAAACCACCGTTTCCGACTTCACCATTACCGCCGATAACGAGAATGTCACCGGCATTTACGTAAACGGTGAGTCGGCGGACGACACCATCACCATCCAGAACGGGCGCATTGAATTGATTGAGAGCGGCACCGCCATCTCCCTGACCGGCGCCTCCAACGTGGTCATCGACAGCGTGGTCATCTGGAACCAGGGCAACGCCGACGGCATTTCCGCCGCGGGCAGCACTGTCACCACCGTCACCAACAGCGTCATTTACGGCGCGCAGAACCCCGAGACCTACCGCCGGGCCTCCCCCTTCGCCCTGGGCCTGGCCGGTTCCATGCGCGTGACCAACGCGGTAGAGACCTCCCAGATCACCTATGAGGACAGCGTCATCGTCTCCGGGAGCTGGGCGGCCCTGTCCACCGACTCCGGCACCGGGGTGGTTCTGACCGCCCGGAATGTGCTGGCCGGGGTAGGCAGCCTGGAGGTAGCCCAGGAAGGGGTGGAATACACCGCCACCAAGGAGGTCAACGGCGTCACCTACGGCTTCACCCTGGGGGACAGCGCCAACTATAACTCCGGCTATGTATCCTACTGCGACTCCGGGTTCCACAACTATTACTATGACAGCCAGCTCTACGGCACGGATTACGTCATCATCCTGTCCACCAGCGAGTCCAGCGCCACCCTGGTGAACGACGAGATGTATTCTGACCGCATCGGCATCATGTGGCACAAAAACGGCGGCGGCACCGTGGATATCACCGACGGCAGCCTGCACGCCGAATACTGTCTGTTCCAGATGAAGGGCTACAGCTCCACCGATACCGACGGCTGCCAGGCCAATCTGGTGGTTGACGGCACCGAGCTGACCGTGGGCGAGGGCGGCATCCTGCTCCAGCTTATGACCAGCGACGACTGCGGCCTGGATTACGAGGCTCTCCAGGTTCCCGAGGAGGAGGACGACCTCTCCCAGGTGGAGTGCCTGCTGGGTACCCAGGTGCAGAAGACCTATTCCGACGGTTTCCCTCCCACCACCTACTACGTCTATGAGGTAGACGGGGAGGAAGTGGGCTATTCCGCCGACGAGCTGGACACCGTCCCCGAAGGCGCGGTTCCCGTCATGGTGGATTACGAGGCACAGGAAGCCTGCACCGCCATTTTCAGCAACCTGTCCGTGGAGGGCGACGTGTATAACGGCGTCTGGGAGGCATACCAGGCCCTGGACGTCACCTTCGACAACGCGACCATCACCGGCGTTATCTCCTCCTCCTACGCGAACCATGTGGACGCGGAGGGCAACGTCCTGCCGGGTGGCACGGTCATTGAGGCCGATTCCACCCTGGACTGCCACCTGGGCATGGGCCGCCTGACCAACACCGCCGCCGCGGCCATCAATAACCCCATGTACCTGACCCTTGAAAACGGCGCGGAGTGGGTCGTCACCGGCGTGAGCTATCTGACAAAGCTGACCGTGGACGAGACCAGCACCATCACCGCCACCCTCACCGTGGACGGCGTGGAAACCGAAATCACCGCCGGTACCTACGAGGGCAATATCGTCGTCACCCCCAACTGATTGTCTGCACAACCCTTTTCATCCACCTAAAACAAAGGCTGCCCCCGTGCCAAACGCACGGGGGCGGCTGTTTTTTGGTCTGTGTTATCCCTCCGCCGCTGTGCGGGTGATGGCCATGTAGGCGGCGGCGGTGCCGGTGCCGAATATGCCGCCGGAGGCGGCGGCAATGTCCTCGTACCCTGTCCATTCATCAGAGCGAACCGCCTGCACGCCAATGCCGTAGCCCAGGATGATATAGGGGCATTGGTCGTAGACGATCTGCTGTAGCTGCCCGGCCAGGGTTCGCACCGTGCCCCGGTCAAGGCTTTCCCGAAGGCTTATGTACAGGCTGTCGTACTCGCTGCTGCTCCAACTGGTCATATCCCCCGAGGCAGAGTAGAACCGAGCCCCGGCCACCACGGCGTTTTCGCTCCCCTGCCAGCTACAGAGGCATATGTCCCAGCTCCCACCGGCTTTGCAGACCGTGGTGACATCGTCGTCTGTCCGCGTCCAGTCTACCTGAATCCCCAGGGACTCCATAGCGTCCACCAGCACCGCGCCGACGGTGGAGGCCCACATATCCTGGGCGTTGGAGTAGAGGGACAAAACGATCTCCTCCTCGGTGCCGTAATGCTCCACATACCCGTCCTCGTCCACGTCGTAGGCCACGCCCCACAGGATATTCCGGGCCGTGTCCAGGCTGTAGGCCCTGGGGTCGGAGAGGGTCAGGGCATAATCCGTGCCGGGGCTTGCCCAGACATACCCCATCTCCCCCGCCTCGCCGGACAGGAGAGAGAAAATGCTGGCCCGGTCAATACAGTATTCCATCATGGCCCGCATGGACTGATCCTCAAAAAAACTGTCCTCCGCCGTGTTCATAGCCATGGCCCACACCGTGGAGCGGGCAAGGCTCGCCTGCATCAGCTCTACGCCGGGGACGCTTTCCAGGGTCAGAAGCTGCACGTCCGACAGCCCATAGCAGGCGTCCGCCTCACCGGCGGACAGGGCGCGGGCGGCAGCGTTTTCCGTCTCGTACCGGGCGAAATAGACAGCCCCCACCTGGGCCGCGCCGCCGAAATAATCCGCCCTGGCCTGGAACAGCCAGCCATCCTCCCCGGCAGTGTACACAAAGGGGCCGCTGCCCACCATTTCGGCGTTGTCATAGGAGCCGGGACTATCGGAGTAGCCGCTCCAATACGCTTTCGGCAGAATGGGGATGGTGTTATACATCATATCTCCCTTTACATAGGAGGTAGAGATAACCACAGTGTAATCGTCCGGGCAGTAGATGTTGGTAATCCCCTCCAAATAGGGGGCGTACCAATCTGACGAGCGCTTCATCAGCTCATAGGTGAACTGCACGTCCGCGCTGGTCAGCGGGGAGCCGTCGGAAAAGGTCACGTCCTGGCGCAGCCGGATCGTCCAGGTGAGCTGGTCGCTGGAAAGGCTGTAGCTCTCCGCCAGGCAGGCCACCGGCTCCCCGTTTTCGTCCAGCCGCCAAAGGGAATCATAGGCCAGCAGGAAAAACTCCTCCGCCAGTCCCCCGCTGAAGGTGACGGGGTTCAGGGAATCCGGCTCCTGGGCCACGGCCACGGTGAAGGTGTCCCCCTCCTGAAGGGACAGGGTGAACTCGCCGCTCCCGCAGGCGGTAAGCTTCAGCAGCAGCCCGGCGGCCAGCAGAAGGGCGGCGCTGCGGTTCGGCAG
>JAJQFY010000209.1 GCA_021200935.1 Oscillospiraceae bacterium | reverse complement strand
TTTTGTTCACGGTTTACAAATTTGTTGCTTTACAAACGGGGAAAAATTATTTATAATGAAGAAGCTTGTTAAAGAACCACCGAAACAAAAACCTGAAAGGAAGGACAAATTGATGAAAAAGATGACCCGTTTGATGGCGCTGGTTCTGTGCCTGGTGCTGTGCGTGGGCCTCCTGGCCGGATGCAGCAGCTCCTCGGACGACACCGCGGACACCACCGAAGCCGCCACAGACACCACAGAGACCGCCGGGGACAGCGCCGCCCCTGTGGAAACGGCGGACGACGGCAGCGCCAAGACCTTTGTCTTCGGCACAGATACCAACTGCACCACCTTCGACCCGGCAGCCGACCTGCAGAATAACTCCGGCGGCGCTGTGGCGGCGGCCATTATTGAGCCGCTGTGGAGCATTGGCACCGACGGCAGCGTGGAGCTGAGGCTGGCGGAGAGCTATGAGTGGACAGGCGACCTGGAGCTGACCGTGACCATTCACTCCGGCGTCACCTACTCCAACGGCAACGCCCTGACCTCCGACGACGTGCTTTACACCCTGGAGCATCTGCGGGATACCAGCCGCACCTCCTCCATGGTGGCCACCATCGACTATGACGCCACCTACTGCCCGGACGACTACACCATCGTGATCGTCCTGAGCGAGTATGACGCCTCCCTGTTCGACACCCTGGGCAACGCCTCCAACGGCATCCTTGACCGGGAGACCTGCGAGGCCGACCCCAACTTCACCTGGCTCATCGGCACCGGCCCTTATAAGCTCCAGGGCGACGGCGACAGCGACCGATCCGGCTGGACGGAGTCCGTTCAGTACACCCTGGTCCGCAACGAGACCTACTGGGGCGACGCTCCTTACTATGACGAAGTTATCATCAAGTTCTACGCGGAGGAATCCACCCGCTACGCCGACCTCCAGGCCGGAAACCTGGACGCGGCCTATCTGACCGAGGCCACCTACATCAACTCCATCGACGCCGGCACCATCGCCGGTGTGGATCTGGTGAAGCAGGCGGCCCAGGGCGTGCAGGGCCTGTCCCTCCATTCCGAGATCATCTCCTCCGAGGCCTCCGGTGAAATCAGCTCCGAGGAATATGAAAGCCCCCTGACCGACATCAACGTCCGCATGGCCGTGGCCCACGCCCTGGACGTGGCCACCATCGTGGAGGCTCTGGGCGAGGGTACCTATGACGTGGCTACCTCCATCCTGGGCGAGGACAACTGGGCCTACCTGGATGTGGGTACCTATGAATATGACCCTGAGTACGCCGCCGAGTGCCTGGCTGCTGCCGGGCATTCCGTGGACAATCCTCTGACCCTGACCCTGGTGGCGGAGAACACCGCCTTCAATACCGCCCTGGCGGAGGCCTGCCAGGCGTATCTCGCGGTGATCGGCATTAACCTTGACCTGTCCGGCATGGGCGATTTCGCCACCATCCTTCCAACCCTGCTCACTAACGGCATGGATTTGGCCATCGGCACGCCGTCCAACGGCTCCGGCACCGACCCCGCCTCCCTGCTCCAGCAGTTTGGCCCCTCCTCTGACAACGGCCTGATGCGCGTGGCGGACGGCACCCTGGTTGACCTGTTCACCAGCGGCTCCACCAGCCGTGACACCGAGGAGCGCACTGCCATCTACGCTGAGTTCCAGCAGGAGATGCACGACCAGTACCGCTTCATCCCTCTCTACACCGAGACCAAGAGCTATGGTGTGATGAGCGAGCATACCAGCTTCGCGGACGCCCTGAACGTCACCAATATGCTGGACGTCACCCTGCTGACCGACTAATTTTCACAGACACGCGTAAATACAGACCCTTCGGTGCTTGCTCCACCGAAATAAAATAATCACAGCCAGGGCGGCGGCAGAGCGTTTGCCGCCGCCCATTTTGATACTTACAGTGCAAGGGGGGGCGCTTATGTTTCGATATATTATCCGGCGTTTGCTTCTCATCATCCCGGTGCTTCTTGGCGCCATTGTGGTGATTTTTACCATTAACTATTTCAGTACTACCGACCCGGCCATGATAAAGCTGGGGATGCAGGCGAACGACCCTGTTAAGCTGGCGGCCATGCGGGAATCTATGGGCCTGGATCGGCCCTACATCGTGCAGCTCGGCAGCTATTTGTGGGGGCTTCTGCATGGAGATATGGGGGAGTCCTACATATATTCCGGCCAGACGGTGGCGAGCCTGATCGCCGCCCGTATTCCCAACACGCTGAAAATCAGCCTGGGCGCTATTGTGCTTTCTACCATCCTGGGGATTCCCCTGGGTCTCGCGGCGGCACTCCATCAGAACACGCCCGTTGACTATCTCACGTCTATATTCGCCATCTTCCTGAACGCCGTCCCCGGCTTCCTGGTGGGCGTTGTGCTGATGATGGTGTTCGCCGTGCAGCTCGGCTGGTTCCCGGTGTCCGGGGGCGGAAGCTTCTCGCACTATGTGCTGCCGGTGATCGCGGCGGCGGTGGGGCCGGTGTCCCAAAACTCCCGTATGACACGATCGTCGGTGCTGGAGGTCATACGGCAGGACTATGTCCGCACGGCGCGGGCCAAGGGCATTTCGGAGCGGGACGTCACCATGAAGCACGTTCTGAAAAACGCTCTGATCCCCATCGTCACCATGATCGGCAACGGCCTTGGCTCCGCTATGGCAGGCTCCATTTTGGTGGAGATGATCTTCAACATCCCCGGCATGGGTATGCTGATTAACTCCTCCATCAGCAGCAAGGACTTCATCACCGTCCAGGGGTGCGTTCTGGTGTGCGCCGTGGTGGTGTCCCTTATGAACCTTCTGACCGACCTGGTGTACGCGGCCATAGACCCCCGCATCAAGGCCCAGTACGCCGCCAGCGGCAGGAAGAGAGTCAAGAAAACCGCGCCCCCTGCGGCGCCTGCGGAGGTGTGAGACCATGGATGTAAAAGAGAAAATGCCCCCCGTGGAGGAGGCGCTGGAGGAAAAAATTCCCAAAAAGCGGAGCTACTTCGGGGAAATCTGGCACCGGCTGAAGAAAAACCCTGTGGCCATGGTCTGCCTGGTGTTTCTGGCAGTCCTTATTTTGGCGGTGGTGTTCGCCAATTTCATCGCCCCCTATGATTACGCGGAGGCCGATCTGACCCTGCGCTTCGCCCTGCCAAGCGCGGAGCATATCATGGGCTGCGACGAGCAGGGGCGAGATCTGTTCTCCCGGCTTCTCTACGGCGGGCGGTACTCCCTGATGGTGGCGCTGATCGCCGTGGCTATCGGCATTGTGGTGGGCATGGTGGTGGGCGCGCTGTGCGGCTTCTTCGGCGGAGGACTTGACAGCGTCCTCATGCGGCTGATGGATGTGATCATGGCCATACCAGGTCTAATGCTGGCCATATGCGTGTCGGTGGCGCTGGGTTCCGGCGTTTTCAACACGGCCCTGGCTATCGCCGTTGGCACCATACCGATTATCGCCCGGCAGCTTCGGGGTTCCACTCTGCTGATTCGCAGCCAGGAGTACATCGAGGCCGCCCAGTCCTTTGGGGAGGGGTACTTCCGCATCATCATGCGCCATGTGATCCCCAACACCCTGGCCCCCATCATCGTGCAGGCGTCCCTGTACCTGGGCGGCTCCATCATGGCTATCGCGGGCTTGTCCTTCCTGGGTCTGGGCGTGCAGCCCCCCACCCCGGAGTGGGGCAACATCCTGAACACCGGCCTGGACTATATCTACCAGTTCAGCACCCGCTGGCACGTCATCGTGTTCCCGGCCATGTTCATTATCCTGACTATGCTGGCCTTTAACCTTCTGGGCGACGGCCTGCGGGACGCGATGGATCCCCGGATGAGAAAGTGAGGCAGCCATGAGCTTATTAGATATTCAAGACCTGTCCATCCATTTTATGACGGAAAACGGCGAGGTCAAGGCGGTCAACGGCATCTCCCTCCATGTGGACGAGGGCCGCACCCTGGGCCTGGTGGGGGAGACCGGCGCGGGCAAGACCACCACCGCCCTGGGCATCCTCCGCCTGGTGCCGGAGCCGGGGAAGATCCTCTCAGGCTCCATCACCTATAAGGGGGAGGATATCCTGACCATGCCGGAAAAGGATGTGCAGGATCTCCGGGGCAACGAGATTTCCATGATTTTCCAGGACCCTATGACGGCCCTGAACCCGGTGATGACCGTGGGCGACCAGATCGCGGAGGTCATCAACCGCCACCAGCACTGCAGCGGCGTGGAGTGCCAGCAGCGGATGATGGAGATCCTGGACAAGGTGGGCATCAGCGGCGACCGGGCCAAGGACTACCCCCACCAGTTCTCCGGCGGCATGAAGCAGCGCATTGTCATTGCCATCGCCCTGGCCTGCAATCCCAAGCTCCTCCTGGCGGATGAGCCTACCACCGCCCTGGACGTGACCATTCAGGCCCAGGTGCTGCGGATGGTGAACGATTTGAAAAAGGAGCTGGGAACCGCCATGTTCCTCATCACCCACGACCTGGGCATCGTGGCGGAGAGCTGCGACGACGTGGCCATCATGTACGCGGGCAATATTATCGAGTACGGCTCGGTGGAGGCGGTTTTCGACCATACGGCCCACCCCTATACCGTGGGGCTGTTCGGCTCCCTGCCCCGCCTGGACGTGGACGTGGAATTTTTGTCCCCCATTCCGGGGCTTATGCCCGACCCCATTAACCTGCCCTCCGGCTGCCCCTTCCATCCCCGGTGCAAGCTGGCTACCAGGGAGTGCATGGAGACTATGCCGGAGACGCGGGAGCTGGCGCCGGGCCATCTGGTGCGCTGCCATCACGCCCAGGAGGAGGATAACCCCAACGCCATTTTGGGCGACCCCGGCTATACGCCGCCCCCCATGATGGGCGCGGCCCTGAAGGATGAGGAGGCTGGACAATAATGGAGCATCTGCTGGAGGCAAAGGCCCTATCGAAATACTATACGACCCCAAACGGACCCCTTCACGCGGTGGAGCAGGTGTCCTTTACCGTGGATGAAAAGACCACCCTGGGCGTGGTGGGGGAGTCCGGCTGCGGCAAATCCACCCTGGGACGGGTGCTGGTGGGCCTGCTGGACGCCACCGGCGGTGACTTCTTCTTCGAGGGGGAGAACGTCACCCACCCGGACAAGAAAAAGCGGAAGGAGCTGCGCCGGAAGATGCAGATCATCTTCCAGGACCCCTACTCCTCCCTTGACCCCCGTATGTGCGTGTCCGACCTGATCGCGGAGCCGCTCCGGGCATTGAAGCTGGCCCGGGGCGCGGCCCTGGAAAAGCAGGTGCAGGAGCTGATGGACACCGTGGGCCTGGCGCGGCGGTTCGCCTATTCCTACCCCCACGAGCTGGACGGCGGACGCCGTCAGCGCATTGGCATTGCCCGCGCCCTGAGCGTGAACCCCAGGTTCATCGTCTGCGACGAGCCGGTGTCCGCCCTGGACGTGTCCATTCAGGCCCAGGTGCTGAACCTTTTGAAGGAGCTGCAAATCGAAAAGGGCCTGACCTACGTGTTCATCACCCATAACCTGTCCGTGGTGAAGCATATAAGCCATGACATCCTGGTGATGTACTGCGGCTGCATGGTGGAAAAATGCCCCTCCAAGGAGCTGTTCGCCCACCCTCTGCACCCCTACACCAAGGGCCTGCTGGCGGCCATCCCCATCCCGTCCATCCATGTGAAAAAGCCGGACGTCGTCCTCTCCGGCGAGGTGACAAGCCCGGTGAATCCCAAGCCCGGCTGCCGCTTTGCCGCCCGGTGTCCCCACGCCAGCGACATCTGCCGCCAGGAGATGCCTCAGCAGGAGGAGCTGGCCCCCGGCCATTTCGTCGCCTGCCATCACGCAAAGGAGATTAACTCGCTTTGAGGATGAACAAGTGGTACTTCCAGGGCTGGGAGAGGCGGAAGGACGAAAAGGGAAAAACAGAATTTGTCTATGTGGGGGAGTATTATACCCTCCCCCACGGATTGAAGCGGGCAAAGCTCATAACGGGCCTGCTGACTGCCGGGGCGGTGATTTTCTATGTGCTGACAGCCTTTTTCCCCTCGGCAGGGGGGATGTGGCGGCCCGCCGCCCCGGCCCAGCTTTTGGAGATTGTCCCCCTGCTGTATCTTTGCATTGGCCTTGTGAATCTGCTGCTCCAAAAAGAGGAGCGGATGACCTACCGGGCCTGGTACAGCGCCTGTCGGCGGATGAAAAGGGCGAGCCTGTGGGCCGTCGTCCTGGCCGGAATCATGGCGGCGGTGGAGCTTGTGTATATCATCGGCTTCCGCGGCGGCACGGGTCTGGGGGAGGAGCTGCTGTATCTCTTGCGGCAGCTTGTGTGCCTGGGCCTGCTGGCGGCCCTGCGGGTGTATATACAGAAAAACCCGTGCAGCCAGTCCACATGATGTGAAAAAAGCGGAAAAAAGGCGGAAAAGAGGGAAAGGAGAAGTCAACATCAGCTATGTATGAACATCTATTAGCGCCGCTGAAAATCGGCGGTATAACGGTGAAAAACAGAATGTTCTCCTCGCCTACGTCCCTGGCGGAGCTGGGGCCGGAGGAGCATTATTCCAAGGAAAATATAG
>JAJQFY010000110.1 GCA_021200935.1 Oscillospiraceae bacterium | reverse complement strand
GCTTCTATCCGGCGGAGGAATACGACCTGGCCGGATTCGTGGTGGGCATTGTGGACAGGGAAAAAATGCTGGACAATTCCGCCATGAAACCGGGGGATGTTATTTTGGCCCTGCCCTCCAGCGGCGTCCACTCCAACGGCTTCTCCCTGGTGCGGAAAATATTTAATGTAGAGACAGCGGACATAAAATCCCCCTGCGCGGCCTTGGACGGGGCCTCCATCGGAGAGACCCTTCTGACGCCCACGAAGATATACATAAAGCCCATGCTGGCCCTGATGGACGCCGTCACGGTCAAGGGCGTCAGCCATATCACCGGCGGCGGCTTTTATGAAAACATTCCCCGCAGCATCAAGGCGGGGCTTGGGGCGAAGATCGAGAAATCCGCCGTGCGGGTGCTGCCCATCTTCGACCTGATCCAAAAGACTGGGGACATCCCGGAACGGGATATGTTCAACACCTTCAACATGGGGGTGGGCATGACCGCTGTGGTGGATAAATCCGACGCGGATAAGGCCATAGAGATTCTCCGGGCCAACGGGGAGAACGCCTATATTCTGGGCGAGCTTGCGGAGAGCGACCAGCGGGTGGTCTTATGCTGAAGGCCCGTGTTGCCGTTTTCGTCTCCGGGGGCGGGACGAATTTGCAGGCCCTTTTGGACGCCCAGGCCGCCGGGAAAATCCCCTCCGGGGAGATCGTTCTGGTGGTGTCCAGCAGCCCCGGGGCCTACGCCCTGACACGGGCGGAGAAGGCCGGGGTTCCCGCCGTGGTCTGCTCCCGGAAGGAGCTGGGGAGCCAGGAGGCCTTCGAGGCCGCCATTCTGGAAAAGCTGGCGGCGTATGAGATAGACATTATCGTCCTGGCGGGCTTTATGAGCATATTGAGCCGGGACTTCACCGACCGCTACCCGGAGCGTATGCTGAACGTCCACCCGTCCCTGATACCCGCCTTCTGCGGCCAGGGGTATTACGGCCTGCGGGTGCATGAGGCGGCGCTGGCCCGGGGGGTCAAAGTCACCGGGGCCACAGTGCATTTTGTAAACGAAATACCAGACGGGGGCCGGATTTTGCTGCAAAAGGCTGTCCCCGTCCAGGACGGGGACACGCCGGAGGCGCTGCAGCGCCGGGTCATGGAGCAGGCGGAATGGATTCTGCTGCCCCAGGCGACAGAGCTTGTCTGCGCCCAGCTTGTGAAGGGAGAGAATCAATGAGTGCTGTCGAACTGTCCGCCTATCTGGGCGGAAACCCATACCCTGGCCGGGGCATTTTCCTGGGCCGGAGCGCCGATGATAAAAAGGCCGTGGTCGCCTATTTCATCATGGGCCGGAGCCAGAACAGCCGGAACCGTGTCTTCGTGACCACGGAGGACGGCATCCGCACCCAGGCCCACGACCCCTTCAAAATGGAGGACCCCAGCCTTATCATCTATCACCCCGTTCGGGTGTATGAGGGTACCACCATCGTCACCAACGGCGACCAGACCGACACCATCCGGGAGCATATGGCCGCCGGTCATTGCTACCGCCACGGGCTGCACACCCGCACCTTCGAGCCGGACGGGCCGAACTACACCCCCCGCATTTCCGGGGTGGTGGAGCCGGACGGGAAATACGCCCTGTCCATCCTGAAAAGCCTGGACGGCGACCCGACCTGCTGCTGCCGGTATTTCTATGAATACGACGCCCCCAAGCCCGGCACGGGCCATATCATCCACACCTATATGGGAGACGGAAGCCCGCTGCCCTCCTTCCGGGGGGAGCCGGTAATGGCGGCCCTGACCGCCCCGGATGCCCAGTCCCTGGCGGAGGAGATATGGGGCGCTTTGAACGAGGAGAATAAGGTGTCCCTGTTCGCGGAGTATATCGACCTTGCCACAGGGGAGCGGGACACGGTAATCGTCAACAAAAATCAGTGAGGAGGAAGGGCATTGAAGGAGCTTGAACTGAAATACGGGTGCAACCCGAACCAGAAACCGGCCTGCATTTATCTGGCGGACGGAGGAGACCTGCCCCTGACCGTGCTGAACGGCAAGCCGGGGTATATCAATTTCATGGACGCGCTAAATTCCTGGCAGCTTGTCAGCGAGCTGAAGGCCGCCACCGGCCAGCCCGCCGCCGCCAGCTTCAAGCACGTCTCCCCCGCCGGGGCGGCGCTGGGCCTTCCCCTGACGGAGACGGACAGAAAAATCTATTTCGTGGAGGAGGACGCGGAGCTTTCCCCCATTGCCAGCGCCTATATCCGGGCGCGGGGTTCAGACAGACTCTGCTCCTATGGGGACTGGGCGGCCCTGTCGGACGTGTGCGACGCGGCCACGGCCCTGTACCTGAAAAGCGAGGTCTCCGACGGCATCATCGCCCCCGGCTACACGCCGGAGGCCCTGGAGATTCTCAAGACCAAGAAAAAAGGGAATTACAACGTGGTGCAGATAGACCCGGCCTATGTTCCTGCGGTAGCAGAGCATAAGGAGGTGTTCGGCATCACCTTCCAGCAGGGGCGGAACAGCTATGTGCCGGACGCGGCCTCCCTGGAAAATATCGTCACCAAAAATAAGAACCTCCCCCCGGAGGCCAAGGCGGATATGCTGACGGCGCTGATTACCCTGAAATACACCCAGTCGAACTCCGTCTGCTATGTGAAAAACGGCCAGGCCATCGGCGTGGGCGCGGGCCAGCAGAGCCGCATCCACTGCACCCGGCTTGCGAGCAGCAAGGCGGATAACTGGTATCTCCGCCAGTGCGAAAAGGTTTTGAGCCTGCCCTTTAAGGAGGGCATCCGCCGCCCGGACAGGGACAACGCCATCGACGTCTACACCTCCGACGAGTACGAGGACATTTTGGCGGACGGGGTCTGGCAGCAGACCTTTACCCGCCGCCCGGAGCCGCTGACGGCGGAGGAGAAAAAAGCCTTTATCGCCACCCAGTCCGGCGTGACCGTGGGCAGCGACGCCTTCTTCCCCTTTGGGGACAATGTGGAGCGGGCCAGAAAATCCGGCGTGCAGTATATCGTCCAGCCAGGCGGCAGCATCCGGGACGACAACGTCATAGAGGCGGCGGACAAATACGGAATGGTCATGGCCTTCACCGGCCTGCGGCTGTTCCACCATTGAGGAGGACGGAATGAAGCTGATGGTCATAGGCGGCGGAGGCCGCGAACACGCGGTGATCCGCAAGCTGAAGGAAGACCCCGCCGTGACGGAGATATACGCCCTGCCGGGGAACGGGGGCATTGCGCGGGACGCCGTGTGCGTGGACATCGGGGCCAAGGATATTCCCGGCATGGTGGCCTTCGCCAAGGAGCGGGCCATTGATTTTGCCGTCGTCACCCCGGACGACCCCCTGGTGCTGGGGGCGGTGGACGCCCTGGAAGCGGCGGGCATCCCCTGCTTTGGGCCGGACAAAAAGGCGGCCATCATTGAGGGGAGCAAGGTCTTTTCCAAGGGTCTTATGGAAAAATATGGAATCCCCACGGCGGCCTACCAGGTGTTCACTGACCCGGCGGCGGCCCTGGACTATGTGAAGGACGCGCCTTTGCCCACCGTGATTAAGGCGGACGGCCTGGCCCTGGGGAAGGGTGTGGTCATTGCCCAGACCCGCCAGGAGGCGGAGGACGCGGTGCGCTCCATTATGGAGGACAAAAAGTTTGGGGACAGCGGCAACCAGATTGTCATAGAGGAATTTCTCACCGGGCCGGAGGTGTCCGTTCTGTCCTTCACGGATGGGAACACTGTGGTTCCCATGGTCAGCTCCATGGATCACAAGCGGGCCAGGGACAACGACCAGGGTCTGAACACCGGCGGCATGGGAACCATTGCCCCGAACCCCTATTACACCCCGGAGATTGCTGAGCGCTGCATGGAGGAGATTTTTAAGCCCACCATCGCGGCCATGCGGGCGGAGGGCCGCCCCTTCAAGGGGTGCCTGTACTTCGGCCTGATGCTGACGCCCCGGGGGCCGAAGGTGATCGAGTATAACAGCCGCTTCGGCGATCCGGAGACCCAGGTGGTGCTGCCTCTGATGGAGAGCAGCCTCCTGGCGGCTATGCTGGCCTGCCGGAACGGGACGCTGGCGGAGACGGACATTCGCTTTTCCCATGGGGCCGCCTGCTGCGTGGTTATGGCCAGCGACGGCTACCCCGGCAGCTATGAAAAGGGCTATGAGATAACCATGGACGACGATGTGACGGCTCAGGTGTACATAGCCGGGGCCAAGCTGGAGGGGGACAGGCTTCTGACCAACGGGGGCCGGGTGCTTGGCGTAACCATGACGGCCCCGAATCTCAGGCAGGCCATCGGCGCGGCCTATGAGCAGGCGGAGAAAATACATTTCCAAAACGCCTATTACCGCCATGACATCGGCAGCCGTGCCTTGCAGGCGCTGGAGGGCTGAAAGATGGTCTATCGGGTATATGTGGAAAAGAAAAGGGGCGCGGCCCAGGAGGCGGTGGCCCTGTATAACAGCATAAGGGATTTCCTGGGCGTCCGGGAGCTGCGTATGCTGCGGCTTCTGAATCGCTACGACCTGGAAAATATCTCCCCGGAGCTGTTTCAGCGGGCGGTGAAAACCGTCCTGTCCGAGCCGCAGCTTGACGATGTGTACTACGACCAGCCGGAGGCGACGGACGCGGTGGTGTTCGCGGTGGAATACCTGCCGGGGCAGTATGACCAGCGGGCGGATTCGGCGGCCCAGTGCATCCAGATCCTCTCCCAGGGCGAGCGGCCCGCCGTGCGGACGGCCAAGGTGTATATGCTCTTTGGCGACCTGACAGCGGAGCAGGTGGCGGCCATCCAGTCCTACGTCATAAACCCGGTGGAGAGCCGTATGGCAAGCCTGGAGCCGGTGGAAACTCTGGAGACAAATTACGACATCCCGGAGACCGTGGCGGTTCTGGAGGGGTTCCGGGAGCTGGACGGCGTGGGTCTGGCCCGGTTTTTGGAGACAAACGGCCTTGCCATGGACAAGGAAGACCTGCTGTGCTGCCAGGAATATTTCCGCCAGGAGGGGCGCGACCCCACGGTGACGGAAATTCGTATGATAGACACCTATTGGTCTGACCACTGCCGCCATACCACCTTTAACACCGTGATTGACGGCGTCACCTTTGAGGACGAGCATCTCCGCAAGGCGTATGAGGAGTATATGAGCGTTCGCCAGTCCCTGGGTCGGACAAAGCCGGTGACGCTGATGGACATCGGCACCATTGCCGCCAAGAGCCTGCGGGCCAGCGGCCAGCTAGACAAGCTGGACGAGCCCGAGGAGATCAACGCCTGCACCGTGAAGATGAAGGTGGACGTGGACGGGGAGAGCCAGGACTGGCTGCTTCTTTTTAAAAACGAGACCCACAACCACCCCACGGAGATTGAACCCTTCGGCGGGGCGGCCACCTGCATCGGCGGGGCCATCCGCGACCCCCTGTCCGGGCGGAGCTATGTATACGCGGCCATGCGCGTCACCGGCGGGGCGGATCCCCTGCGCCCGGTGGAGCAGACCCTCCCCGGCAAGCTGCCCCAGCGGAAGATCGTCACCACCGCCGCGGCGGGCTATTCCTCCTACGGCAACCAAATCGGTCTCGCCACCGGCATGGTGGACGAGCTGTATCACGACGGCTATGCCGCCAAGCGGATGGAAATCGGCGCGGTCATCGCCGCCGCCCCGGCGGAGAATGTGCGCCGGGAGCGCCCTGTGCCGGGGGATGTGGTCATCCTCCTGGGGGGCAGAACAGGCCGGGACGGCTGCGGCGGGGCCACCGGCTCCTCCAAATCCCACGACCTTCACTCCCTGGAGACCTGCGGCGCGGAGGTGCAGAAGGGCAACGCCCCGGAGGAGCGGAAGCTGCAAAGGCTGTTCCGCAGCCCGGAGGCCTCCCGCCTTATCAAGCGCTGCAACGACTTCGGCGCGGGCGGCGCGTCCGTGGCGGTGGGCGAGCTGGCGGACGGGCTTGACATCGACCTGAGCAAGGTTCCCAAGAAATACGACGGCCTGGACGGCACGGAGCTTGCCATCTCTGAGTCCCAGGAGCGCATGGCTGTTGTCGTCGCCCCGGAGGACGCAGAGCGCTTCTGCCAGCTTGCCGACGGGGAAAATCTGGAGGCCACGGTCATCGCCACGGTGAAGGCGGAGCCGCGCCTGACTATGACCTGGAACGGCAGGGCCATTGTGGATATATCCCGCGCCTTTCTGGACACAAACGGCGCGGAAAAGCATATTATCGTCCGCCCCGGGGCGGCGAAGCCCTGGGCCAGGGAGATTCCCGCCGATTTTGCGTCGGGCTGCATGGCCCTGGCCGGGGATTTGAACGTCTGCTCCCGCCGGGGACTTTCCGAGCGGTTTGACTCCACCATCGGCGCGGGAACGGTGCTGATGCCCTTCGGCGGCAAATATCAGCAGACCCCTATTCAGGCCATGGTACACACCATCTCCCTGGAAAAGGGCCACACAGACACCTGCTCCCTTATGAGCTGGGGCTATAACCCCGCCATTGGTGAGAAGGATCCCTATCACGCCGCCTATCTGGCGGTGGTGGAATCCGTCTCCAAGCTCATAGCCGCCGGGGCCTCCTTTGAGGATGTATATCTGTCCTT
>JAJQFY010000124.1 GCA_021200935.1 Oscillospiraceae bacterium | reverse complement strand
GTTCCGGCTTGTGGGCGGCGGGTCGTCGTCGTAATCATCGTAATCGTCGTAGTCGTCGTAATCGTCCTGGTCGTAATCCCCTCTGTCAGACCGTTTTCTGTCGTCGAAATAGCCAATGCTGGGGTCTTTGCGCTTCTCCGAAGGGATATCCAGCCATTCGGTCTCCCACTCCGCCTGGGCGATGGCCCGGTCCCGCTTGGCCTGACGGACGCTGCGGACGTGGCGGCGGCGCTGGAGCCGGTAAAACACCACCAGCAGGATATAGGCGGCCAGAAGGATAATCAAAATCGTGATAATGCGGCGCACCACCGGCTCCTGGAACACACTCCTTACCTGGGAACGCAGATAGGTGGCCCGGCTCATCTCCACGGAGTTTGTGGCCACCAGGCTGGAGGTACCGTACACCTCCCCGTTCAGCATCACGGACACCTCGCCAATTACGTCCCCGGCATTCACCGGGGCCTCCAGGGCCGAGGCTCCCTCCTGCTCATAATACAGCGTGACCCGATATTCCAGGCTGGAGGTATCGTAGTCGCTGGGCAGCAGAGCGGTAACGGCGCTGGACGCTCTGGCACCGGTGGAATCGGTGGTTCCCATCTCCACCGGCACGGTGGCGATAAGGGTCTCTGTGGAGCTTAGAAGCTGGACGTGGCTGTAATTGGAAAACACCCAGTCATACAGCGTCAGTGTGTCCGCGAACTGACCGCTGGAGGTGGTGGAACCCATAACCACGCAGATGACGTTCATGTCGTTGTAGTTGGCGGCGGACACCAGGCAGTACCCGGCATTGGCAAAGTAGCCGGTTTTGATGCCGTAGGCGTATTCATAGTAATAGTCGCTGCTGGAAAGAAGGAGCTGGTTTGTGTTAGTCAGGGAGCGAGCCTCCGCCATATTGGTAGCGCTCACGGTGTAGCCTGTGGCCCCGCATACGGTGAGGAACATGGCGTGGGTCACGGCCTCCTTGGCGATCAGGGCAAAGTCCTCCGCCGTGGTATAGTGGTCGGAAGCCTCCAGGCCGTTGGCGTTGGAGAAATGGGTGCCGGTGCAGCCCAGCTCCTCCGCACGCTGGTTCATCAGCGCCACGAAGTCGGTGATGGAGCCGCTGACGTGCTCCGCCAGAATATTGCAGGCCTCGTTGGCGGACTGGAGCATGGCGCAGTAGAGCAGATCCTCCACCGTCATGATCTCCCCCGGCTCGATGGCGGGGTTGGCGTTGGAGCTGTCGTCCTCCATGTTATACTGGCAGTCCTGGTAGGCCGTGACCTCGTCCGACAGGGCGATAGACCCGTCCTCGATGGCCTCCACCACCAGCAGCGCCGTCATCATCTTGGTGGTGCTGGCAGGCTGGACGGTGGCGGTCCCATTTTTCTCATAGAGAATGTCCCCAGTGTCCGCGTTCATCAAAACGGCGGCGCTGGCAGAGACCGTGGGGTCGTCCAGGGCGCTGGCGGATACGGGGAAAAGCCCCAGGGCCAGCACGACGATAAGTACAAAAGACAATATCTTAAATTTTTTCATGTCATTCTCCGGGAAAATATGATATGATGGGATTGAGGGACACAGGCCCTCTTTTCTAACCTTGACCATGTACCATTATAAGAAAAAAAACCGGGAAAAGCAACTGTCAGATTTATTAAATCTTTCTTTATTATGAAAACACATTGGCAAAAATCCATGGAAGCGGTTCTGTGGGCTGCGGCGGCGGTGCTGATTCTGCTGACCGTCCTGCGCCTGACGGCTATGAGCCGCGCCCCGGCGGTGTCCCTTTCCATGGCGGACACGGCGGAGGCCCAGACCTATGAGACCGCTGCCCTGCTGGACATCAACACCGCCACGGCAGAGGAGCTGGAGGCCCTGCCCGGCATCGGCCCGGTGCTGGCGGAGCGCATCATCGCCTGGCGGGAGGAAAACGGTCCCTTCACCAGCCAGGAGGACGTGCTGGACGTACAGGGCATCGGCCAGGCCACCTATGAGAAGATAGAGCCTTACATTAATTTCGGCTGAAAACAATATAATTTTGCATATACCACCAACGGGAACAGACGGGAAGGAAGCGACGCTATGAAAATTTTAGTCGTAGACGACGAGGAGCTGCTGGTCAAGGGCATAAAGTTCAATCTGGAAAACGACGGGTATCAGGTAGATGTGTGTTACGACGGCGAGACGGCGGTAGAGATGGCCCGCACCGGGGCCTACGGCCTCATACTGCTGGATTTGATGATGCCGAAGCTGGACGGGCTTTCCGCCTGCATGATGATACGGGAGTTTTCCACCGTACCCATCATCATGCTCACCGCCAAAAGCGAGGACACGGACAAGCTCATCGGCTTTGAATACGGGGCGGACGACTACATCACCAAGCCCTTCAACATTTTGGAGCTGAAGGCCCGGATCCGGGCGCTTCTGCGGCGCACAAGCCCCCAGGCCGGAGCCTCTGCCTCCGCCGGGCGCATTACACGCGGCCCCATCACCATCGACACGGAGCGCCGTTCGGCGGAGGTGAACGGGAAAAGCGTGGAGCTGACGGTGAAGGAATTTGACCTGGTGGAGCTTCTGATGCGGACGCCGGGCAAGGTATACTCCCGCGAGAATCTGCTGGATCTGGTGTGGGGCTACGAGTATCAGGGGGACATCCGCACCGTAGACGTACACA
The DNA here is from genome assembly GCA_021200935.1 of Oscillospiraceae bacterium. GTDB lineage: Bacteria > Bacillota > Clostridia > Oscillospirales > Oscillospiraceae > CAJOIG01. Next base: position 3,957 of record JAJQFY010000124.1, on the reverse strand, counting down.
TCCGCCGTCTGCGGGAGAAGCTGGAGGAGAATCCGGCCAAGCCGGAGTGCATTATTACCAAGTGGGGCGTGGGTTACTATTTCAAAGAGGAAAAATAAAAAACTGAATAAGCGCCAGCAGAAAATGCTGAAAAAGCAGCAAAAGGAACAGGAAAAGCAGCAGCGAAAGCTGGAAAAGCAGCAGAAAAAAGCGCCCAGGCGGGAGCGGCGGCAGCGCAGGCAGGAGCGCAAACAGCAGAAAAAGGACCGAAAGCTGGCCCGCAGGCAGCGGAAGCAGGAAAAGCGCAAGCGCCGGGGTACCACCGTCCGCTTTAAAATCGCCTCCGCCTTCACCCTGTTTACCGCCGCCCTTCTTATCCTTCTGAACGTCTACCCCATCATGGTCAGCCGTGACATGGTCATCACCACAAAGCAGAGCGCCATGCAGTCCCAGGGGTCGGTCATATCCAGCTCCCTGTCCGCCCTGGAGGTGCTTACCAGCGAATCGGTGGAGCAGGTTATGGAGCTTCTGGACGTGACCCCCGTGACCCGCATGATTATCACCGACCAGAGCGGGCTTATCCTCTACGACACCTCAGAGGACGACACCACCGGGCGCTACGCCCTGCTGTCCGAGGTGGCGGAAGCCCTGAGCGGGTATACGGCCTTTTACTGCGCCTATTCCGGGGGCGTGTTCATCAGCCGCTCGGCCACCCCCGTCTCCTCCGGCGGCGCCATCGTGGGCGCGGTGTATTTGTATGAGTACGACGCGGAGCAGGGCGAGATTATCACTGGATTGCAGCGGAATCTGCGGAATATGTCTGTTCTGTTCGGCGGGGCCGGCATTATCATCATCACCTTCCTTTCCAGCACCCTGACCCGGCGCATTAAGCGCCTGTCCAAGGCCATGAACTTCGTCCGGGGCGGCGATTACGCCTACCGCATCTCCGTGCAGGGAAACGACGAGCTTGCCGTCCTGTCGGAGGAGTTTAACATTCTGACCGGGCGGCTGGAAAGCACCGAGGAGGTGCGCCGCCGGTTTGTCTCCGACGCCTCCCATGAGCTGCGAACCCCCCTGGCGGCCATCCGGCTGCTGTCGGACAGCATATCCCAGGCGGACAACATGGACATGAAAACCGTCCGGGAGTTCGCCCAGGACATCGGCAGCGAGGCCGACCGCCTCCAGCGAACCACGGAAAAGCTGATGAGCCTGACAAAGCTGGACGCCGGGGTGACGCAGCTCCAGCAGGAGCCGGTGGACATGAAGCTGGTGGCCCGGCGCACCCTCCATCTTCTGGCACCCCTGGCGGCCAAGCAGAGCATATCCCTTCGCACACGGCTCTCTGACGACTGCATTGTAAAGGCGTCGGCGGACGACCTGTATCAAATCATCTTTAACCTGGTGGAAAACGCCATCAAGTACAACATCCAAAACGGCATTGTCACCCTGTCCCTCCATAAGGATCGAACCACGGTCATTCTGACGGTGGAGGACACCGGCATCGGCATCCCGGAGGAGGACATCGGCCACGTTTTCGAACGGTTTTACCGGGTGGACAAGGCCCGCTCCCGCGCCTCCGGGGGCAGCGGGCTGGGGCTGTCCATCGTTCACGACGCGGTGATCGCAAACGGCGGGGACATCCAGGTAGCCCGCAGGCCGGAGGGCGGCACCTGCTTCACCGTCACCTTCCCCCTGTGTCCCAAAAAGGAGAGACGGCCATGAAAAAACGCTTTTTCCTCGCGGCGCTTCTGGTGCTGCTGGTGCTGTTCGGGGCGCTGTTTCTGCTGCTGGCCGGAGACCTTCTGCCCTTCGAGCTGCCCTTTGAGATCCCAGAAATTTCCATAGAACTGCCATTTGAGCTGCCCTTTGACCTGCCCTTCAACCTGCCCTTTCTGACCCAGGAGGAGGACACGGAAATCATAGAGCCCGTCACCATCTATCGTGTGGCCTCCGAGAGCGCCCCGGAGGGGGGCGACCTGATTTGTGAGGAGATCCTGCCCCAGCCGGAGGGGGATTCCCTCATCGACGGTGTGCTGGCCCTCTTTTCCACCGAGAGCGAGGACAGCAATCTGGCCTGCGCCCTGCCGGAGGGCGTGACTATAGAGGGCTGGTCGCTGGAAAAGGCCGTGGCAGCCCTGACCTTTTCCGAGAGCTTCCTGGATTTGACAGAGATGGATCAGACCGTCACCGCCTTCTGCGCCGCCCTGACCCTGTGCGCCCTGGACGAGGTGGAGTCCGTCACCATTCTGGCCGGGGAGCAGACCGTTTTTTCCGGCCTGATGCCGGAGGACGCCCTTCTCCGGGACACAGACACCGACCCCTACGTCCGGCAGCTTCGGCTGTATTTTGCCGACGGGGACGGGCGGTATCTTATCAGCGAATATCACAGCCTGACCCTGGACGAGGACACCTCCCCGGAGCGGTACGTCATAGAGGAGCTGCTTCGCGGCCCCAACAATGGGGAGCTTCAGCGGGCCATCCCGGAGGGGACGGAGCTTATCTCCTGCCAGACGGCGGACGGGGTGTGTACCGTAAACCTGTCGGAGGAATTTTATGTAAACCGGCCAGATACCGCCTCCGGGGAGCGGCTGGCCGTCTATTCCATTGTAAACTCCCTGACCTCCCTGTCCCAGGTGGACAGCGTGGTCATCCTGGTGGAGGGGGAGGCACTGGAAAGTTATGTCTACCTGTCCCTGACAGCCCCTCTCACGAAATATGATGAGGTCATCGGCCCTGTGTCCGAAAGCCATGGGGAGATAGACGCCGACCTGTATCTGGCCCTGCCGGGGCTGGAGGATGTGGCTCCCCTGCCCTTCCGGGTGAATCTTTCGGACTACCAGTCCCAGGCGGAGGCGGTTCTTCAGGCGCTGCTGGCCGCGGCGGAGCCAGGCTATCCCTCCCTGTTTTCCGGCAGCGGCACGGTGACAGACCTGACCGTCACCAACGGGGCCTGCACCATCTCCCTGTCCCAGAGCTTTTTTGCCTCCCTGACAGAGGAGGCCCGCGCCGCCGCCATCCGCTCCATCGCCGCCACCCTTTGCGCCCTGGACGAGGTAAACGCCGTCCTGTTCACCATCGGCGGCAGCGAAGCCATCTTCGACGGCACCGACTGGTCCGGCCCCTGGACAGCGGAGAATCTGTGGTAAGGCTGACCTCCAGAAGCGAAAACTGTATAAAAATTGGGCAGGATGGGGCTGTATCAAAACAGCCCCATCCTTTCATTCAGCTATGCGGCGGCATGAAGCTCCATAGGTGTCATGCACTTGAGCCACGTCTGGCAATGTTTCGCGCTGTGGAAATAAACGACAAAGGTTTATGTGATTTCATGGCCCTCCTGACGGGACACAGTTCAGATTAAAACAGCCCGGAAATGACGCCGTTTTCGTCTACGTCTATCTTTTCCGCGGCGGGAACCTTGGGGAGGCCGGGCATGGTCATAATGTCGCCGGTCAGGACGACCACGAAGCCTGCGCCGGCGGAGACCTTGACCTCCTTCACCGTGACGGTGAAGCCCTCCGGCGCGCCCAGGAGGGACGGGTCGTCGGAGAAGCTGTACTGGGTCTTGGCAATGCACACCGGCAGGCCGCCGAAGCCCAGGTCTGTCAGGCGGGCAAGCTGCTTTTTGGCGCTGTCCGTGAAGGTCACACCCGCGCCGCCGTAGATCTTGGTGACGACCTTTTCAATCTTCTCCTCCAGGGTGTCGGAAAGCTCATAGCTGAAGCGGAAATCGGAGGGTTCCTCACACAGGCGCAGCACCTCCCGCGCCAGGGCCTCGCCCCCTTCGCCGCCCTTGGCCCACACATCGGACAGCACCACGTTCACCCCAAGCTCCTGGCAGCGGCGGATGATAAGCTCCACCTCCGCGTCCGTGTCGGTGGGGAAGCGGTTCACCGCCACCACCGCCGGAAGGCCGTATACATTTTTGATGTTGGAGACGTGGCGCAGGAGGTTGGGAATCCCCTTTTCCAGGGCTGTCAA
>JAJQFY010000164.1 GCA_021200935.1 Oscillospiraceae bacterium | reverse complement strand
TTTCATGAAGCTGCCGATGTCGGGCGTCCTCTCGACCATTGCCTTGTAGTTTTTGCGGGCTTTTTTCTTGATGGCGGAGGCATCGACTTCACCGCAGTTTTTATTTATGAACTTGAGCATAGTGGGGGTCATTGCTGCCCACATGAGTTTCTCGCAGATTGTGTTTTTCATTTTTGTTTCGATTACCTCCATACATTTCATGAAAACAGCAATCCACAGCCCAGTGCCAATGCAGCACAGACAGGGATATACACGATAAAATGTGTGATATGCGCCTTCTTGTTATAGCCGAACATCTGCGGCCCCACGATGCCTTTCGTCTCCGGGTAAAAATGGGGGAAGAAGTTGGAGCGGCAGAGCAGATACCAATCGAAGAAAATAATATCGTAAATCTCCATCCCGTAGAGCATGGCGAGAAATCGGGCAAAATATTTGAGCGGCCTGAAGCCATTTCTTGTACCGTCCCAGATCCCCAGCGCAAATGCGCCGATAAACAGCAGTACGGCGATTGTGACGATCCCCCAGCCGACGATGTGCGCGCCGCGGAACCGCTCTTTTTTATCTGGAATCACAGCCAAGTTCTCTTTCGGGGCGGAGGAAAAAAGCCGCTTGTCCTGGATAAAGCCAACCGCGCCATACAGCATGAGAAAATAGCCCAGCATGATCATAAGTATTGAAATGAATGTTATTATCATGATATCTTATCCGCTCCGTGTCCCTTCCGAATCCCTATTCCGTCAGATACAACCTGGGCGGAATCATTTCCCGCTCAGGCTGGGAATCTGGGGGAGTGTGTCGATTGATTAGTTTTTGCTAACTAACTATATCACAGAAGCCTCAGAAAAGCAACATCGAAATGTGTGGTAACGAAGAGCAATATATAAATGCTGACCACAAAGCATTTCAACGTCAACAATATGTTGACTTTAGTTATCGGCGTTTGTTATAATGAAGCTGTGAGAATTTATCAATGCTTTGCTTTTTTTCAGAGGTGTACAGAATGGTGCTTCGTATTTTTAAGGCCTGGCTCAAATGGCGGAAGGATTGGGATTCCCTGTGCAACTGCTGTGGGAAGTGCTGCTACTCCCGCTCCGTGTATCCTGACGGCAGGGTGATCATCCATTACAGCAGTCCCTGCGAGTACCTGGACACGGAGACCCATTTGTGTACGATTTATGAGGATCGCTTCCGTCTTTACGATCGCTGCGGGAAGGTGAATCTGTTCACCGCGTTATTTAATTCGAGCCTGCCGAAGGACTGCCCCTATGTGCAGACCTTTCGCCTGTGGAAAGATAAGAAGGAAAAGTAGGAACCTGTATTCACAGACGGCGTTGGTCGTCTGTGAATACAGGTTCTAAGGTCGCCCGGCGGGCGGATTGTCATGGGGTCATTCACAGCATATTCGTCGGCGGGATGGTCAGTGAATCCGTGTGTTCTCCGGCCCGGAACTGCTTCAGCAAGTCCTTCAGCTCATCCAGCAGGGCCTGTAATGTCACCTGCTCCATGCTGTCCCGCATAGCGGCGACGGCGGCCAGCATATGGGGATACAGGAGCTGATAGATATTCTTACCCACAGGGCAGGTGCTGTCCGTTTCGTGAAGCTTGAAGATCTCCTCTACATCATTGGTCTCTACGGCCTGATAGATATCCCACAATGTGATGTCCTTTGGCTCTTTGGCGAGATGAACGCCGCCGTTTTTTCCGGCGGATGCGGTCAGCAGGCCGTTTTTGGACAGATCGAGGAATATATTTCTGATCGTGACGGCATTGGAGCCGGTACTTTCCGCGACAAGGGTGCTTGTCACCCGGCGCTTCGGGGACAGGACGGCAACATAGAGCAGAGAGTGGACTGCTGTTGGAAATTTTTTGCTGACACGCATATGACCGCCTTCTTTTCTCAATATATAAGCGCTAACAGAAGTATAACAAATTTCTCAAAAAAATCAATCGTAACACTTGACATTACAATTATAATACTCTATAATGTAATCATTCGAATTACATTAAGGAGGCGTCTTCTATGCAGACATTAGAGGCCATCGCAAAAAGAAAGTCAACGAGGGACTTTGACCCGAACAGGGCTGTGCCGGATGAGGTCATCGACACAGTCGTAAAGGCGGGCTGTCAGGCCCCTATCGGCGGGAGTCAGCGGGATTCCCTTCATCTTACGGTTTGCCGCAGCAGGGACATACTGGATGAGATCAACCAGTCCACTGCCGCCGCCATGAATGTTGAGGCGCGGGACTTCTTCTATGGCGCGCCTGCCGCTGTTTTTGTCTCCGCCGCGCCGAAGCAGATGGCGCCCAGCGTGGAATATGCAAACGCTGCCTGCGTCATCGAGAATATGCTGATTGCCGCGACGGACGCCGGGGTGGATAACATTTACCTCTGGGGCGCTGTTCAGGCGCTGGCAAAGAATCCTGAGCTGTGCGCGAAAATGGGAATACCTGAGGGCTTCCGGCCTGTTTCCGCCGCCGCGATTGGCTACAGTCTGAGCGGAGAGGCCCAGCCGCGGGAGCTGTCCGTCTCGCTCAGCGTCAACTATATCTGAGGAAAACCGGCAGGCAGCGTCCGCCGAAGAGGGTAAGCGCTCTTCGATGGAGGTTGCCTGTTGACCGATTACGAAGGAGGATTCGGTATGAAAACACTGATTGCTTATTATTCCAGAGGCGGAACGACGAGAAAGGCGGCCTATAAGCTGCAAAAGCTGACGGACGGAGATATGTTTGAGATTACCGGCGAAAAGGCTTACGGCGGCTATTTTAAGGCCCTTGGAATCGCCAGAAAGGAGTTTGCCGGAAACGAGCTTCCGCAGGTAACGGAAAAGGTGACGGATATGGAGTCATACGACCGTATTCTTCTCGGATTCCCAATATGGTACAGCAAGTGTCCGCAGCTGGTGATGTCTTTCCTGTCTCAGTATGAGCTGTCCGGGAAAGAGATATATCCCTTCTGCACCAGCGGCGCCAGCGGGCCGGAGCAGGCGGTGGAGCAGTTGGCGAAAGCCTGTGGGGGCGCGGCTGTTCATGCAGGGCTTCGTTTGAACAAGTGGGATGAAGAAAAGGTCAGAAGCTGGCTTGAAGGAAGCAAAACATGAAAAGCGAATATGAGCAGCTAAAGGAATACATGAGCCAAAGCGAAAAAACCGTGGCCGTCACCGGGGCGGGGATCTCCTATCGCTATGGGATGCGTCGGCTGAAGGAGAGCGCGGGGCGGATGAACGCCGGGCGGATCTTCTCCTCCTCGTATGTCCGCAAAAACCCGGAGCAATTCTATGGGGTTATGAGGGACGCCTTCCTGGACGCCACCTTCGTGAAGGGACCCAGCGCTGTCCACAAGCAGCTTGCAGAGTTGGAACGGCAGGGGAGGATCTACGGCATTGTAACCCAGAACCTGGACTGCCTGCACACCATCGCCGGGTCTGAAAATGTGGCGGAGTTTCAGGGCAGCTTTCGGGACAACGTCTGTATTGACTGCGGCGAGCGCTCCTATGATTATCAGGTGTGGAATCAGGGCCATATGCCCCGGTGCGAAAAATGCGGCGCGCCCCTGATGCCGACAAGCTTCTGCATGGACTTCCCGGGGCGGGAGCAGGTCGCCAGGGAAAATATGCAAAAGGCCGTCGATATGATCGCGGAGGCGTCGCTGGTGATTGTTATCGGCACCACCGGCTTTCGCAGTGAGGAATATTTAAGCCGGATGAAGGCCAGGACAAGGCTGGTGCAGGTCAACCCCTCGCCGACGGGCTTTGACAGGATGGCCGATTTAAATATCCGGGCCGATGCCGCCCAGGTCTTTGACGCGGTGTTAAACGAATAGGGGGGCATATGAGCATTCTGAAAGGAGGTCAGCGGATGGACAAAATACAGCAGCTATCCGACTATATTGACCAGAGCCACGCCGTGGTAGCCATCACCGGGGCGGGAATCTCCCTGGCCGGGGGCGGTGTTACCTATGGGCAGATGCGCTTTTCCAGCTGGGGTTCCGGCGGCAGACGAGGCTCTGACGCGGGTTCCTTCCTGCCCACCTATCTGGAGACGACATTTTCCTATCATCCCAGCTTTGCCCACTATGCCCTGCGGGATTTGGAGGCGGAGGGAAAGCTCATTGGAATCATTACCACCAACGTGGACTGTATGCACACCATTGCCGGGTCAAAAAATGTGGCGGAGATTCAGGGCAGCAGCCAGGTCAACTGCTGCGCCCAATGTGGCCGCCACTATGACAGCTTTGAGATTTGGAAACAGGAGGAGCTGCCCCGGTGTGAAGCCTGCGGCGGCGAGATTCTCCCCTGGCCCCTTTACAGCCATATCGGCCTGTGGGACGCGGACGTGGAAAAGGCGCGAGACTGGATTTCCAGGGCCGACCTGCTCCTGGTTATCGGAACCCGCGGCAATTATGGGAATGTCTACTGGGATTACAGAAGAAGAGACGCCGTGATTGTGCAAATCTATCCGGGGCATACTGGCTTCGACGGGGCGGCCAGCCTGAATATCCGGGAGGGGTCCGACGATGTGTTTCAAAAGCTGATGGCAAGGAGGCACGAAGTGCCGGAAGTGCCGCTTGACGGCGAGCTGCGGAGGAAAAATGGCTGAACAGGCAAGGAATACAGACTTATCCGAAGAGGAACGGATGAAGCGGCTGGCGGCACAGATGCGGGCGGCGGAATATCAGGGCCTTTCCGAGGCGGAGATCCAGGAAAGGGAGCGGCAGAAGGAAGTCCGCAGAAAGCAGAATATAGCGGAGCTGGAGGACACCCTGACCATACTGGAAAAGGGCAGCTATATCCGGGATGGCCGGGAGGTGCGGCTGCGTTTTTCCCCGGAGCAGATGAGGGCGGTTCAGGTCTTTCTGCCGGAGGAGCTGGAAGCGCTCGCCTCCACGGAGGGGGAGGCCCCGGCGGGGCGGGAAGACTGCACCCTTGACTGCCGGGATATGGACGCCCTGGCCCTGGCCCGGGAGCAATATGAGGGCCTGCGGGCCGCCGGAGAGGATGCGCCGAAGCTCCTGGTGCTGAATCTGGCCAGCGCCACCCAGCCAGGGGGCCATACCCGGAAGGGGGCCAGCGCCCAGGAGGAGGATCTGTGCCGGAGGACATCCCTGCTCCTGTCTCTGGAGAGTGAGAACACCAAACGATATTACGACTATAACAACGCCAGAAAGACCCGCATGGGGTCGGACGCTGTGGTACTCTCCCCTTATGTGGAGGTGATCAAGGACGCGTCGGCGGAGCCGCTGCCCGAGCCGTTTCCCATCGCTGTTATGAGCTGCGCCGCCCCAATGGTGCGGCTGGGGCTGGAGGGAATGAGCCAGGAGGAATATGAACAGATGCTCCGTGGGCGCATTCAGGGGATGCTGCTGGTGGCAGCGTCCCAGGGCTATCGTCACCTGATTTTAGGCGCCTTTGGCTGCGGTGTGTACGGAAACGACGCCGCCCTTGTATCCGACCTGTTTGCCCGTGGAATCCGGGATTTTGCCTATGCCGGAAAGAACAGCGGCCAGCTCTTTGATTCCATCCAGTTTGCCGTCCTCTGCCGTCCGGGGAGGGATTATAATTATCGGGAGTTTTGCAGAAATTTTTCCCGCGGCAGGATTTCCTGACAGCACACAATAGAAGGCCAGCAATATGAGCAATTCCGCGATTTATGAACGCTTTGAAGAGATGGCGGCACAGTCCCCTGAACAGCCTGCCATTGTGGAACGGACGAGATCCCTGACCTACGCCCAGCTTGACCGGCGCATAGACGTGATTGCGGGCAGCTTTCCCTCCCGGGAGGATTTTATCGGCATCGTGGCAGACCACGGGGCGGATCTTGTCGCCTCCATTTTTGCCGTGCTGAAAACCGGCGCGGCCTATGTTCCGGCGGAGCCGGATTTCCCGGAGGAGCGCATACGCTTTATGATGCAGGAAAGCGGCGTGGGCTTTATCATCACCCAGAGAAAATACCAGGAGAAGCTGAAAGGCTTCTCCCTGCTGTTTTTGGAGGACATGACGGAAAAAGACGCCGGGCCTGGAAATCACCCCTTGACGGATCCGAAGTCCTTGGCTTATATTTTATATACCTCCGGCTCCACCGGCGTGCCGAAGGGCGTCTGTGTGACGAACGCCAACGTGTGCCATTATGTCCGGGCGTTTCAGCGTGAGTTTCACCCTGCTGCCGGGGACGTGATGCTGCAATACTCCGTCTGCTCCTTTGATATTTTTGTGGAGGAGGTTTTTACCACCCTTCTCTCCGGGGCGGCGCTGGCGATTCCAGACGGCAGCGCCAGGGCAGATGTGGCAGCTCTCATGGACTTTGTGCGGGAGAAGAACGTGACCATCCTCAGCGGTTTTCCCTATCTTTTGATGGAGATGAACGGACTGGAAAAAATCCCCTCCAGCCTGCGGCTGCTGATCAGCGGCGGCGACATTCTCCGGGAGAGCTATGTCAGTCATCTCCTGCCACAGGTCACGGTTTATAATACCTATGGCCCGTCCGAGACCACCGTATGCTGCACCTATTTCCGCTGCAACGGGCAACCGGCGCTGGAGGACGGCACCTACCCCATTGGAAAGGCAGCGCTTGGCGCAGCCGTCGAGCTGCTGGATGAGAACATGAACCCCGTCCCTGACGGCGCGGTGGGGGAGA
>JAJQFY010000189.1 GCA_021200935.1 Oscillospiraceae bacterium | reverse complement strand
CTACTACACCTGGCTGAACCTGGGAACCAGCGAGGATCTGCGCCACATCTTCTTCGACCAGGACGCCGAGTTTTTCACCGTGAAACACCCCCTTTACAGCGTCCTGTATGACATCATCCGCCAGGGACAGGAGAGCGGCGAATTTTCCAAAGAGAACAGCCCGGAGAAGGTTATGGAATTTGTCCGCTTTCTGCTGCGGGGCATTATTTACGAGTGGATCATGACGGATTTCGTGTTTGATTTGGAGGCCGTCACCACCGACTGCGCCAAGACCCTTCTCAGCTTCCTCGCAGCGCCGGAAGCGCCGGAAAAATGACATGACTTGGCCCCCGTCTCCTGGCTGAGGGGATGGGGGCCGCTTTATGCCTTTATCCAGTTATTGGTTCTTATATTGGTTCTTATTGATCCTTCTCCCTGCGCTCCATGATCGCCCCATACAGCGCCTGGGCCGCAGTGGCCATATAGCGATCCGGCGCAACGGCGACGCCGCATTTCAGCACGCAGTACTCCTCCTTCAGGCGGCACAGCCGGAGATTGGCCTCCCATGAACCGCTCCCGCTGCTCAGATGGTTCTGAAACACCCGCTCCGGGACAAACATCACCCCAAGGCCCCGGCTCACAAGCTCGCCAATCATGGCCGAATAGTTGCTGGCAACCCGCACCTCCGGCTTGAAGCCCGCCCTGGCACACAGCTCATAGGTTAGCAGCTCCATTTCTCCGTTGGAATTGTTGCACAGAAACGGTCGCTCCTTTATATTCGGCAGAGAGATTGTTCCCTCCTGGGCCAGGGGATCTCCGGCGCATACCAATACCCCCATCCGCAGGGTGTACAGCTCCGTCCAGCGCAGCTCCGGGCAGTCCAGAAAGCTGCCGCCCACGGCGATGTCTATGCCGCCGCTTATTAGGCTTTCCCTCAGCGCCTCCGGGGATAGCTGATGCTGGGAGACCCTTACTTTCTGATGGGTCAGAATAAAGTCCCGTATACACGCCTGGAGCCAGGTCTGGTCGGAGCTTGGCAGCGTGCTGCCGATGCAAATCTCTCCCACGCCTCCGGCCTGGATATCCGCGATATGCTGGCGGATGTCATCCAGCTCTGAAAATATTGCCTCCGCGTGCTCCAGCACCGCCTGGCCGTATTGATTCAGCTCGATGCTCTTGTTTTTTCGCTCAAACAGGCGGACGCCCAGATCCTCCTCCAGCCGGTTGATCGTTTTGGAAAGTGCTGGCTGGGTGATCCGCAGGGTGGCGGCGGCCCGTGTAATATTTTTCTGCCTGGCCGCCTCCCGGAAGCATTTTAGTTGATTCAGTTCCATGTCTGCCTCCCTTTTTATTCCATTTGTGAATTAATAACCTGAATGTTATATAATTATAATATGGCAGGAATTTGACAGAATGTCAAGCCCCAATTTATAACTGACCTGCAAAATGACAAAAAAATATTTAGGAGGTCGAAACGAAAAAAAATGAAAAAATTGATTGCCCTGCTGCTTGCCGCAGCCATGCTCCTGGCCTTATGCGCCTGTGGAGCTTCCACTGACGCCGCAGAGGACACCGGGGAGGACACCGCCGAAGCGCAGGTGGAACCCGACGCCGACGTCCCGGCGGCAGACGCCGGTGATGAAGAAGAAGCTGCGGAAAGCTCTGCTGCTGGCAGCTTCGACGACGAACCCTATTATGAATGGAGCATGAGTACCTCTCAGATAGACAATAACTGGTATGCCCTTCTGATGGACGAGTTCGCCGCCGAGGTGGAAAGCCGTACTGACGGCCACATCACCATCACCGTTTACCACAACAACACCCTCGGTTCCCCGGAGGATATTTACAACGGTATGGTAAACGGCACCATCGACGTTGTGAACCTGGGCATGAGCCAGGCCGGTTCCTTCCCTGTGAACGACATCACGCAGGTTCCCTTCCTCTGCGAGGATCCCTATGAGGCTCTGGCCGTGCTGAACGCGCTGTATGATGCTGGCTATATGACCGAGTACACCGACAACGGCTTCCAGCTTCTGTCCTTCCATCCCACGGACATTCAAATGATCTGCCTGACAGACACCCAGGTGGAGAGCATCAGCGATTTCAGCGGTCTGAATATCCGCGTGAACTCCGGCTCCATCGTCAAAGCGGTTGAGGCCTTCGGCGCCACTGCGGTCTCCATTACCACCACGGAGGTCTATATGTCCCTGTCCACCGGCGTGGTTGACGGCGCCGTCTCCAGCCCCTCCGCCATGCTGTCCTTCGCCTTCAACGACGCCTGCGACTATCTCTATGAGGTGCCGCTGGCCATCGGCTGCAACTATCTGTGCGTCAGCGATCTTTCCTGGAACCAGCTCAGCGACGAGCTGAAGGCCGTTGTGCAGGAGGTTGCCGATGAGATTCAGGAGAAGTACATGGTGGAAAACATCGATGCCATGAACGAGGCCATTGCCGCCTTCAAGGTGGCCTATGAGCCCACCGACGAGGCTCTGGCGGAAATGTCTGAGGCCACTGCCTTTATCCGCGACGAGTGGGCCGCTGACCTGACCGCTCAGGGCTATGACGGCGAGGCCATTATGGAGCTGACCGAGCAGACCCTGGAAGCCTATCGGGCCGCCAACTGATTTTATCCGTTTGCATATCCAGCGCGAAGGAGGGGGAGCTTATCCCCTCCCCCTTCCTTTGCCATTCCTCCATCGGAAGGAGAGTGATTATCCTTGGAACCTAATAAAGAACAACACCGTACCGCATGGGACTGCATAACAACTGTCATCCACGCCGTATCCAATTTCTGCGTGTGGATATCCGGCATTATTCTGGTGCTGATTGCCGCGCTGATATTTGTGGAGGTCTTTGCCCGCTATGTGCTGCATAACTCCATCACCGGGGTGCAGGAAATCTGTGAGTTATTCATTGTGGTGGTCTTATATTTCGGTCTTGCCTATTCCACCTATACCCGCTCCCATGTGCAGATAGACGTGGTTATCAATGCCTTTCGCCCCGATATACGGATGACTACCTGCGGCATTATGTCCTTTCTGTGCATCCTGTTCAGCGTACCCGCCGCTATCCAGGTATTTCGTCAGGGGATCGTATATCTGGGCAACGGCAAGGCATCGTCCCTGCTGTTTATTCCCCACTGGCCTTTCTATATGGCCGCCAGCTTCGGCCTTTGGCTGACCAGCTTTGAGTTTTTCTGTGATGGGGTCAAATGGTTTGGAGAGGCCCGCCAATGGCGGAAGGAAAACAAAACGCCCAAGGAGGTGGATGATACATGAGTAATCTCGTCATAGGCTTTATCGGCGTCGGCATTATGCTGGTGCTTCTGTTTATGGGCATGAGTCTGTCCTTTTCCTTTGCTCTCTCCGGGCTGATCGGGATCATCATGATCGTTGGCTTCGACAAGGGCATGGCTTATCTGCTGACGATGCCTGTTACGAAAGCCGCCAGCTATACCTTTATCGTTATGCCGCTGTTCACGCTGTTAGGTAATATAGCCTTTGACGGCGGATTGACCACCGACGCGTATAACAGCGCCCGAAAATGGTTCGGCCATGCGCCCGGCGGTCTTGCCATCACCACCAGCGTGGCCTGCGGTCTGTTCGGCGCGGTGTGCGGCTCCGGCTCCATCACCGCTTTAATGTTCACAAAGATCGCCTGGCCGGAAATGAAGGAAAACAACTACGATCCCGGCCTGGGCCTGGGTGCTATCGCGGGAAGCGGCCCGCTGGCCATCCTCATCCCGCCCAGCATCCCGCTTATCATGTATGGTATGCTCTCCGGCACATCGGTGGCAAAGCTGTTCATGGCGGGGTGGGTACCAGGTTTTCTGGTCATCGTGGCCCTTTCGGCCTGCACTATTATCCAGGTGCTTATCCACCCGGAAAAGGCACCCCGGGTTCCGAAATCCACCTTCAAGGAAAAGGTCAAGAGCCTGAAGGGCATATGGGCCTTCCTGGTGCTGATCATCGTTATGATGGGCGGCATCTGGGGCGGTGTCTGCACCGTAAACGAGGCCGCCGGCTTCGGCATTATCTGCGCCCTGATCATCGTGGCCGTTATGCGCCGGATGAACTTCAAGCAGTTTATGAATTGCTTCAAGAACACCTGCGCCGGGGGCTGCTCCATCTTCTTCATGTTTGTGGCCATTGAGATATTCAACGTCTTTATGACCTGGTCCGGCCTGCCCAAGGCATTGGCTACCGTGGTCTCCAACGCCACGCTCTCGCCCCATGTAATCTGCTGGCTGATCATTCTTGTGTACTTGGTTCTGGGCTGCTTCCTGGACAGCCCGCCCGTCATGCTCCTGACCACCAGTATTTTGACTCCGATCGTTGCTCAGCTTGGCTTTGACCTGGTCTGGTTCGGCATCATCGTGGCCTTCACTGTGGCCATCGGCGCACTGACCCCACCTGTGGGCATCAACCTGTTCATGGTCTCCTCCCAGGCACCGGAGGTTCCCACAAAAACCATCATCAAGGGTACGCTGCCATATCTGGCAACATTGATCCTTGTGATGATCCTCATCTACATATTCCCCAGCATTGCCACCTGGCTGCCGAATCTGATGAGGGGGTAAGTGAACCTGAAATTTCTTCCAAAGTTCCTTTCATAATAAGAGAAGCTGCTGCAAAGGCACACCCCGCAGCAGCTTCTTATCTTGAATATCACCCAAATCAGGGTTATACCTGATGGTAGTTATATGCCTCCGTCAGATAAGGAGCCCACTTATCGGGATTCATCCCCTCATCCGGGTTAAAGGAGGAAATGCGGGCCGGTTCATCCGGCGGCCAATAGGGCGTCGGCGTCCGCCGACAGTCGGGACAGTCCAGCCAGCTTCTGTCATAGGGCGTGCGGAGCCAGCAGATGGGACGCAGCTTCAAAAACTTCCACTGGCCGTCCACCTTCACGAACTCGTTGTCGTACTTTCCGGCGATCCAGAAGGCGGTGTCCCGCTTGGTGCGGGTCTCCGGGTCAAACACCCGGTTCGTGTGAGGCCCAAACAGGTGCCAATGGCCTCTGGCGTGCTTCCCGTCCGGGTCAACCACCACGCAGGGAGTGGAGATGGTCAGCATCAGCAAAAGGGCCGCCCGGTCGCTGTTGGTGTTGTACATCTGGCCCCGGCCCCGTTCCTTCGGGTCGATTGGGTCGCCGTTTACGTCCACCCGTCCGCCCATGGTGTAAAAGGCTCGCTTGACGTGTTCAATGCCGGTATAAGCGCCGGAATCCATGATTTCCAGCCGGACGCGCTCGTCGTCGTGGACAAACAGCTCGTCCCATACATCCGCCATGCTCCCCTTTTCCAGGGTGTATATGTAGCGGGCCATAAGCTGCTGTATCTCCACCATGTCAACATAGTAGGACTGGAACCGAACCTGGTTTTCCAGCGTTTCCACCTTTTGCTCCAGGGCTTCCAGCTTTGCGTACAGCTCCTCGTTGGTCATAGGGTTTTCACTCCTGTCATATCAAAATTCAGAGGAGGAACCATTCCGGCCTCCCGCTGTATGTCAATCGTATAACGGAAACGGGCATTTGTGAAATATAAATAATCAGCCTCATTTATTCCCCTGTGGAATAAGCGGCGGAAAGGAGGCGCTCGCCATGACGCTAGATCAAATGCGCTACTTTATGGAGGTGGCCTACTGCGGCAGCTTCAGCCAGGCCGCACGGAATTTATACATATCCCAGCCAAACCTGACAAAATATATCGCGGCGCTGGAAAAGGAGCTGGGAACGAAGCTGTTCGAGCGCACCACCCGCCGCGTCAGTCTAACGGAGAACGGGGAGATCTTCCGCGCCAGAATCAGCCGGGTGCTGATGCCCATGCTTCAGACCATGGAGGGCATAAAAAGCGAGCTTACCAGCCACCGGCAGCCGATCTATATCGGCGTAGGGCGGGACGAGACCTTGCCGGAGCCGTTTCTGGAATGCCTCCGGCAGCAAAATCTCTCCGGCGACGACTCCTTCCTGTATCTCATGCAGCACGACTCCCATATCGGATTAAGCGAGGGGCTGCGGAACCAGTACAGCCTGGTGGTCTCCTCAGACCGGCACCTTCGCAGCTTTTCCGGCTTGAGCTATCTGCCCTTCCGGCGGTTTCGCATGGTGCTGGCTATCAGCAAATATCACCCCCTGGCGGACAAGCCCGGTTTGTCCCCCCTGGATTTCCGCAACGAGCAGGTGTTCTTTTCCCTGCCCAGCGGGATGTCCGCCAGCGCCAATCTAAGCAAGAACATCTACTACCGCCTGGGGGGCTATGTGAACATAAAGCTCATGCCCACCCCCTCCGACGCCATTCGATGCGCCCAGCTATGCGCCGGGGCGGCCATCGTCCCGGACGTCATCGACCTGGCCCAGTACCCAGACGTCTTCTATGTGGAATTTGACGAGCAGGGGGAGTCCTCGCCGTCCATGCAGTGCCTGATATGGCCGGAGGAGAACACGAACGCAGCCCCCATCCAAACCATCCTGACCGCCTTGGAAACCCATTACGGTCAGCCTGTTAGCACCTGATAAACAAAATAAAACTGTATATTTTATTGATATACCACAGCAAAAGCTGAAAGGAGTTATCCATGAACGACAACTACAAAATTCTATTCACCCCCATACAAATCGGCTCCGTGACCATCAAAAACCGCTTTGGCATGGCCCCTATGGGGCCGCTGGGGCTGGGGGACGCGGACGGGGCGTTTAATC
>JAJQFY010000162.1 GCA_021200935.1 Oscillospiraceae bacterium | reverse complement strand
ATGTAAAGAAAAATTGACGTGGGGGCTATGTAACACCCACTGCAAAAAGGATTTAGGGCAGAATCATCCGCGAGAAATCCACCAATTATAGAAAGTTGAGGTCAGGCAATGATATTATATTTTTCGGGAACAGGCAACAGCAAATACTGCGCGGAAAAAATAGCTTCAAAAACGAACAGTGAATTGCGCTCCATCAACAACATGATGAGGGAACAGGCAGCGGAAATAGATGCCAAGGAAAGCCCGCTGCTGGGTTTCATATGCCCCACCTATGATTTCGATATGGCTTATGCGGTCGCGGAGTTTTTGGACAATCTTGTTATAAAAAATATATCGGATAACTGCTATGTATTCGCCCTTTTCACCTGCGGAAAAAGCTGTGGAACCGCAGAGGAAACCATGAAAAGCATCCTGGGCAAAAAGGGGATTGCGCTAAATGCCGCTTTTAAGGTGGAAATGCCGGACAATTATATTCCCATGTTCCCCCTGGCGGAGAAGGCTGAACAGACGCGAATGCTTGAAAACGCTGATATATGCTTGCATGACGTAATGGAAAGCATCGAAGCCCGAAAGCATACGACCATCGAGACGAAACAGATGCCCGCGCCGATGAAATTCCTGATTAAGAAAATTGCCGTTCCGGGTCAGCGCAAAGCTACAAAAAATTTCTGGGTGAATGAAAACTGCATTGGCTGTGGATTATGTGCGGACATATGTCCCAAGAATTTGATTCATTTGCAGGACGGAAAGCCGGTCTGGACAAAAGACGACTGTGCCTGCTGCCTGGGATGTATTCACCGCTGCCCGAAGCAGGCAATTCAGTATGGCAAAAAAACGGAGAAAACAGGCAGATATACCAACCCCAATGTGGACTTGTAATAAGCGAGCAGCACAATATAAGGCGAGTGAGCCAGGCAGCGGCACAAAACCACGGTGCAGCCCCATTTCCGCGGCTGCACCGTTTTCTTTTGTGGCTATACTTATCTGCTGCGTCTCCGTTTGCCAACCGCAAGCCCAAGTCCCGCGCCGCACAGGGTCAGAAGCGCCAGCCACAGGAGCGGGGCGGCCTCGTCCCCGGTACCGGGGGCGGTGGCCGTTGCTGTGGGCGCAGCAGTGGCCGTGGGGCTGGGGCTGGGGGTGGCCGATGTGTCCGCCGCCTTCCAGGTTATGGCTATGGGGGAACACCCGTTGATAGCGGTGGCCATGCCCTCCGTGGTATTGGTCACGGTGATGGTATCCGCGCCTCCGGCTGTAATTCCCAGCCGGTCAGAGGTTACGGTAAACATATGCGCCACGGTGAACTCATAGCTTGCGTCCGTTCCAGCGGGATAGGGCAGGGTAACGGAAATGCCACCCAGGGGGAAGTTGTCCTCCGTGGCGCCCACCCACTCCCCACCGTCTACGCGGAATTGCAGCTTTATGTCATAGACCGCCGCGTTTTCTGTCGTATACCCCTGGCTCACCGTTACGCGACTGAGAAACTCGGAGGACAGGGCATCCACAGTGCTGTAAAGCGCCGCCAGGCTCTCCGGCACAGTGGTCAGCGGCTCCAGCACGGGCCGTATCTCAATGCTTTCATCCGTCACATCAATGGTCAGGATGGGGGTATAATCCCCCTCGTAGCTGTCACCGCAGATGGAGCATGTGTAAGTGGTGTAGCCCTTTTCTGTGCAGGTCGGGTCAGTTACTGCCGATGTGTAGCTGTGGTTCTTCACAGCAAGCTCGTAGGAGGCCGTTGCCTTATTATAATTAGCTGTTGTCAACCCCGTTTTTCAAATTTTCTGCAAAACTTTATCTATTATAAAATCTGTTTCCAAAATCCAATCAGGTCACAATCTCATTAATCACATATCGTATACCAGAAGCCTTTTCACATTGCAATAGCCATGGTGGAAAAAATCGCAATTAAATTTCGCCCCTCTGTCATCTCAAAAGAGCGGCAGAGGGGCCTTCATTCAAAATTGATGCAATCCGTAGACAGCAAAATCTCAGCTATATTTCTCCACCAGGGCCACGATGGTGTCCAGGCTGTAGAAATTCTCCGGCAGAATCTCGCGGGAGGGGATGTCGATGTCCAGGTCGTCGTTGATCTGGTTCACCATAGCCACCACAGCGAAGGAGTCGATGACCTTTCCGGCGACCAGGTCGGTCTCGTTTTCAAAGTCCACATCGGGAACCACGTCTAAGAGAATCTCCAAAACCTTTTCTTTCATTGTGAATAAATCCTCCAAAAGTATAAGAATGATATTGAATAAACTCGGTTTTTAGTGAATAAATAATTATTTCGCCCGTTTCCGGCTCGCCTCGCTGGCGATGAGCTGCTCGGCCTTTTCCAGAACGCCCCGGTCACGCTCCTTAATGCGCTTAGTGGGGCAGCCCACATAGACGCCCCACGGCTCCGTGGACTTGGAAATCATGCTCATGGCCCCGAAGGAGCAGCCCTCCCCAATGTGGACGCCGGGCAGGATGACGCAGTGGGTGGCGATCAGGACGTGCTTGTCCAGAATCACCGGTTCCTCCGTGAGCTTGCGGAAGCGGGGCGGCACGGTGGGGTTGTTCATATAGGGACCGACATAGTCGTCTGTGATGCCGTAGAAGGAGCAGTGGGAGGAGATGCCGCTGAAATCGTCAATCTCAATCCGGGACGAGCCGCTGTACAGCTCACAGTTGGAGCTGATATGGATGTGATTGCCGATGCGGATGTGGCCGTTCAGGACGGTAAAGTCGTCAATCTCCACGTCGTCCCCAATCTCAATCTGGTCGGTGTGGTACAGCTTGCAGGTGCGGCATATCAGCACCCGCTTGCCCAGGCTCTTAAAGCCCATTTCCCGCAGCTCGCGGTTGGAAAAATAATCAATATCCATGAATTTTCCTCCATTTTAAGTGATTATTTTAGGATATTATTGTATATTACACTGGTGTATTCAGCGGGTCAAGTCCGATGTGTTCCCGGGCCACATGGGGCGGCTGACCGTCCTGGCATATGACCACCGCCGGAAGATCCCGGCTCAGGAGAAAGGCGAAGCCCTCGTTGATGGAATAGGCCCCCGTGCGGCAGAAAGCCAGCACGTCCCCCCGCTCAATGGGTGGGGTGGATACCCGGCGGACAAGGACATCGTTGGGCGTACACAGGCTGCCGCAGACACACCAGTCCTCCGGCTCCCCCGCACCCCCAGTCAGGCGGCGCATATCCGGCACCTGGGTACCCTTCATCTGGCCGTCGTAGTTCATCTGGTGCAGGCCCCCGTCCACGATGGCATAGCGGAAGCCGCAGTTGGTCTTGGTGTCCATGACCGTGGTCAGGTAGCTGCCGCAGGGAGCGGCGAAAAACCGGCCCATCTCCACGGTCAGGTCATATTTCTCCCCCATGGCCCGAATCAGGGGGGCGGTCTCCCGCAGCAGGGCCTCCTCCGCCTCCTCCGGGTTCTCACCAAAATAATCTATCCAGAGGCCGGGGCCGTATTCTATCTTAGTCAGGGACAGCCCCGTCTCCTCCCACACCCGGCGGATCAGGCCGTCCAGCTTGTCCAGCTCCCGGCCAATCAGGGTGGTGCGCTTTTTCAGCGTGCCGGAAAAGTAGTGAAGGCCCGAAAATTCAATATTTGGATATTTATCCCGCTCCGACGCAAGCCTTACAAGCTCCTCCTCATCCATACCGAACTGGTTGTCCGATGTCAAACGCAGGAACGCCGGTACCTTTTTGTTTCGCTTCGCGGCGGCCTGCTGAATATATTCCGCGTGGAGCATACTTTCAATAGTGAATATATATACATTGTCATCCATGGCCCGTTCCACGCTTTCCAGAGTCTTGTTCACGCCGGAAAAGACGATGGTGGTCAAATCCGCCCCGGCGTTTTCACAGACGGTCAGCTCTCCGGGGCTGCACACCTCCAAATGGTCAAGGGTTGGGGGCAGACATTTCAGCAGGAAGGGATTGGCCTTGATGGAATAGCACAACCCCACCTCCGGGCCGAAGGCTGATCTCACCAGGGCCAGCCGCCGGGCAAACGCGTCCGCGTCGAAAACATACAGGGGCGTTTCAAACTCCTGTGCCAGGGACAAAAGCTGGTTGTTATCCATAAAAGCGTACCTCACAAAAGGGTTTTCAGATAGGGCCGGTCTATTTTGCCGTTGGCGTTCATGGGCATTTCCTCCAGCACCACCAGCCGCCGGGGCAGCATATAATCCGGCAGCCGCCCCTCCAGGGCCTTGTTTAAATCCCGGAGCTTCAGGGCCGGGTCGCTGGCCGTGCAGAAAAGGGTAATCCGCTCCTTCTCCTGGTTATACAGGCAGCAGGCAAGGCCGATGAAATCCAAGGCGTTGGCCGCCGCCTCTATCTCGCCCAGCTCAATGCGGTAGCCCTTGTATTTTATCTGGTTGTCCCCCCGGGACATGAACACCAGGTTCCCGGCCTCATCGTACCTGGCCCAGTCTCCCGTCCGCAGCAGGCGGCGGGTTTTTCCGTCGATTTCCAACTCTATGAAGGTCTGGGCGGTCTTTTCCGGGTCGCCCACATATTCATCCGCCAGGGCCTGGCTCTCCGCCAGCATTTCCCCCTGGTCGGACACCCGCGCCCCGTCCCGGTAAAGATAGATGCGGGTGTTGGACAGGGGCCGTCCGATGGGCAGCGCCTCCGGCAGAGGCCCCTCCGGGGGGATGTGATACAGACAGCAAATCCCCGCAAGCTCCGAGGAGCCGTAAAGATTTATAAATTCAACGTCCGGCAGGGCGGCCCGCCACACCTCCAGATCCTTGATGGGGAACACCTCCCCCACAAAACAGACCCGGCGCAGGGTGGTTGGCAGCACATCCCGGAAGGTTCGCAGCCTTGCCACCACGGCCAGGGCCGACGGCACCCAGGAGATGAAGGTCATGGCCTTTTCGTTTAAATATTCTATCAGCGTCACGGGGAAGATGAACTTTTCCGAGGGAATAATTTCCAGCCGTGCGCCGGTTTTCAGCATAAGATAGATGTCCTTGGCAGAGGCATCGAAGCAGAAGGGAGTTTGGTTTCCAATGATTTCCTCCGGGGAGAAATCCAGCTCCCGGACATATGCCTCGATGAAATTCATCACCGCGCCGTGGCTCTTGCGTATACCCTTTGGCTCCCCGGTGGAGCCGGAGGTGTAGATGATATACAGGGTGTCCCCCGCCGCAGGCGTGGCCGCCGGAGTCTCCGCCGCCGGAAGGGTAAGGCTGTCATAGGGGATATACCGGCACCCCTCCGCCGCGCCGTCATACTCCCCTTCCCCGAAGCCCAGGATAAGGCCCACGCCCGCGTGACGGAGTATCTTCTGGTTCTTCTCCGCCGGGGCGTCCGGGTTCAGGGGTACATAGCAGATCCCCGCCGCCGCGCAGCCCAGCATGGCCGCAATCACCACAGCCCGCCGCTGGGCATACAGGCCCACAGGCTTTCCCGCAAGGCCGTTTTCCCCGAGAAACCGGCCCAGACCGTATGCTGCCGCCCGAAGCTGGCGGAAGGTCAGGGCCGTCTCCCCGTCCGCCACAGCTACCTTGTCTGGCTGCCGCTGACAGGATTCCTCCAGATAATCCAATATGTTCCCCATTGCTTGTTCCCTTTTTTCCTGCCTTGGCCCCTCGTCCAGCGGTTGGGGCCAAGCAATTTTTTGTCAATACAATATTAACGCCAACGTCCCCCCGCTGTCAAGTGTCCAGGAAATTTTTTCCGTTTATGTCCACCGGCTACGCACATCAAGCCCTGGGAAAAGCACCCAGGGCTTGATACGCATGATTTCATTCTTATTTCGATTTGATTCCTTTTCTCCTGGTGCAAAGCACCGCAATTTTGCAAGCCGTAAATAACAGGTCACTCCCGCAGAACGTCGGCGTTCTGCACCAGATAGATGACCCCGGAAATGACGGTCAGGGCGGCACAGAGCCAAATCAGGGCCATGGACACAGGGGCCAGGAAGGACACGCCCACCGCCCGGAACAAGAGAATCGCGGCCAGGGACACGTCCTGCACCAGGGTCTTGATTTTCCCCCAAATGTTGGCGGCAATAACCTTCCCCTGCTCCACGGCCACCTGGCGGATGCCGGAGACGAGAAACTCCCGAAACAGGATAATGACCAGCGCCACCGGCGGGATAAGCCCCTCCGGCACAAGGAGAACCATGACGGAATAGTTCAAAATCTTATCCGCCAGGGGATCCATAAATTTTCCCAGATTTGTCACCAAGTTCCGGCTGCGGGCAATATGGCCGTCCGCCATATCCGTCAGGGACGCGGCCACGAACATCAGGACACTGAGCCAGGCAAAGACCGGGCCGTCTATCAGCAGGAACACCACCATCAGGACGGTGCAGCCAATCCGGGAGAGCGTCAGCTTATTGGGCAGATTCATTATGAGATTCTTCCTCCTTTTGGGATGATTGGGGTGCGTGATGCCTCCACCACAGGGAAAAGCCCAGGGCGGCGGAGACCTGCACCAGTATAAACAGAACCGTGGACAGGATAAAGCCGGGAGAGGCGGGGTTTTCCAGGCACAGGCCCATCACGGTGGTAATGACCATAGAGGGCAGATAGCCCAGCACGCCGCCCACCACAAAGTCCAGGTACGGCATACCGCTGGCCCCCAGAAGAATGCTGACCGCGTCCGCCGGAAACACGCCCACCGCCCGGCAGAGGATGGAAAACCAGCGGCTGCTGGCCTGGCGGAGGGCCGCCAGCTTTTGCAGAACCGGCTGGCTGGCGGCGACCCGCTCCATTG
>JAJQFY010000118.1 GCA_021200935.1 Oscillospiraceae bacterium | reverse complement strand
CTTGTCACCCGCTGCCCCCACTGTGGCCGTGGCCTGCCCCTCCTGTCCCGCTCCCACGGGGACTGCCCCTATTGTCACAGAAAAATATAACGCTATGACAGCGCGGAGGCGCCGAACCAGCCGGTTCGGCGCCTCCGCTTTTTATCCATTTCTGACCCCGTTACAGAAGGGTCTCGTCCTCGGCTATGTCCATTTCGTCGGTGGCCCCGGTTTCCTCCCCGGTCTCCGGCTCCTGGGCCTCGGCCAGCTCGTCGGCGCTGCGGAAGGTCACGCTGCCGGAGAACACGGCCTCCGCCAGAAGGGCCAGGGTGTCCTCCCCGGTGTAATACAGGGTGGTCAGGCTTTCGCAGCTCTGGAAGGCCTTGGCCGCCACAGCGGTCACGCTGGCCGGGAGGGTGATTTCCGTCAGGGCGGTGCCGTAAATGATGCTGGCCTCCAGGGTCTCCGCCCCCTCCTGGATGGTCAGGGAGGTCAGGCTGGCGCAGCAGTAGCAAAGGCCCTTTTGAATGACCGTCACCCCGGCGGGAATGGTCAGGGCCTCCAGGCCGGTACACTGGGCGAAGGCGTACTGCCCAATCTCGTGCACCCCCTCCGGGATGTCCAAAGCCGCCAGGCTCCCGCAGCCGTAAAAGGCCCGCGTGCCAATGGTTTCCAGGGATTCCGGCAGAGACACGGCGGTGAGATTGGCGTAGTTATAAAAGGCGTAGGAGGGGACGTTGACAATGCCCTCCTCTATTACGATCTCCGTCACATAGTCCCGGTATCTGTCCCAGGGGGCGGTGCCGATGGCCCCGTCGTCCGCCAGCGTCCCTGTGCCGGAAATGGTCAGGGTGCCGCCGTCCCAGGCCCAGGAAAGGCCGCTGTCCTCCAACGGGCTGACGGCGCTGGTGATGTACCAGTAGTGGGTGACGTTTCGCAAAATGGCGTCCTGCCCCTGGTAATAGGAGCCGAGCCAGGAGTCCTCCAGGGCGATACGCATACCGCTGCAAAGATTGGCCGGGTCGGCGCAGTAGAAGGTGTCCTCCTCGTAATCCAGCAGCAGCACCGCGTGGGGGGCGTTGCCGCAGTAGAGGACGATGCCCTCCGGGTGCTTGTCCAGCAGGGCCTTCAGCTCGTCGGCGGAGGGGGAACTCAGGGAGGCCCTGGCCA
Source organism: Oscillospiraceae bacterium (assembly GCA_021200935.1). Taxonomy (GTDB): domain Bacteria; phylum Bacillota; class Clostridia; order Oscillospirales; family Oscillospiraceae; genus CAJOIG01. Next base: position 5,837 of record JAJQFY010000118.1, on the reverse strand, counting down.
CGCTGAAGGTATAATCCCCATAGGAATAGGTGAAGGTCTCCCGCAGGCCGTCGTTCCAGGCGGCGGAGCGGATGTCCGCCTCCCCGAACTCCTGCCACAGGTCGCTGCCGTTCAGGTATATGTAGTTCCGCATCAGCATGGCGGCGGAGGCCAGGGTGCAGGTGTTGCTGGAAAGCTGGGTCAGGTACAGCTCATGGGTGTCCCCCTCCGGGGCGGAAACCGCGTAGCGGGCGGCGGAGGAGCTGCTGGCGCTGCTGGCTGTAGAGGATGAGGAGGCGGTGCTGCCGCTGTCCTCCGCGGCGTCGTCCTGGGTGGATTCCTCCGTTTCATCGGCTTCCGTGGTCTCTCCCTCGGTCTCGGCGTCCGGGTCAGGCTCCGTCTCTGCCTCGGATTCAGATTCTGTGTCTTCCTCCGATTCCTCCGCCGCGTCCCCCTCTGGGTCGGCGTCCGTGCCATCCTCGGTCACGCCGGTGTCGCCGCTGTTGCCGGGGGTCGGTTCCGCTGTCTCGGATTCGGATTCCGTGCTGTCGGCGGCGTTCTCAGCGGCGCTGTCCTCCGCCGGAACGGCGGATTCCGGGTTGTCCCCGGTCTCTGCCGGGGCTGTATCTGTGGCCGCGCCGGTGTCGGCGGATTCTGCAGCGGCGGCGGTCTCCTGTGTCTCTGCCCCGTCCGAACCCTCGTCCGCCAGGGCGGCGGTTCCAAGGGTGAACAAAAGGGCCAGAGAACAAAGGGCGGCGGTCAGACGCCTGATTTTACTGTGCATGGGAAATACACACGCTCCTTTCCTGATAGCTCAAAGCAGGTGGCTGTGTTCTTTTGTTTCGGCTGTGCCGGGTGACGGCAAAAAACATAAACGAGGACATTATAACACATTATTAACCGAAAGAAAACCCCTTTTATGCTGGCAAATTCTGGAACGGCCTGGCGGGCGCATACCCGGCGAATTTTTTGTTGACTTTGAAGGGCCGCTGTGCTAAAATACTTTCGCTTGCGCTAGTGTAGCTCAGTCGGTAGAGCAGCTGATTCGTAATCAGCAGGTCGTGTGTTCGAGTCACATCACTAGCTCCAAACCCGCCGGCCCAGGACTCTTGTCCTGGGTCTTTTTTTATGGCCGCCGCTTTTCCCGGTCGGGAGCAGGGAAATTATTTAAAATTTGTAATACAGCGAATTTCCGCCGTTTTTTCTTTGACATTTGTTGGGCGTGGTTGTATAATGTTTCACATAGCCAACGGCATACTGCGAACGGCTAAACTTTAAGGAGGCTTGCAAAAATGAAGAAACTTCTTGCGCTGACCCTGGCCCTGGCCCTGTGTCTGTGCCTTGGGGTGACGGCCCTGGCGGCGGACAGCTACACCGTCACCATCATCAACGGCATGGACGGCACTGTCTATGAGACCTATGAGGTGGAGGCGGGCGAGGATTTTGTGTTCACCATCTCCTGCTCCGCGCCCTGCGACATGGGCCCCACCGCAGAGGGTGAGGAAGGCTCCGGCGTGACCACCACCGGCGGCGAGATCGCCTATTCCAACATCACCACCGGCGGCCCCAACGCCTATCCCACGGCGGAGACCGTCACCATCTCCGGCATTGAGGAGGACATCACCGTCACCGTCACCCCCAACCCGGACGAGACGGACGCGGAGTTCCCCGCCATCACCGAGGGGGAGGCTGCGGCCTCCAGCGCCTCCGGGGAGGCTTCCGGCGAGGCGTCTGACGACCCCTATCCCATGTTCGACGAGTATAAGGAATACCTCTATGAGACCCTGATGGAGGACAGCTTCTGGCAGGGCAACGAGGAGAGCCTGACGGAGGCCCTGGAGGCCGCCGAGACCCCGGAGGACGAGAGCATTATGAACTTCACCGGCAGCGGCGAGGTTGACCAGGCTCCCTCCGGCGTGGAGTTCCCCATGACCTATGAGGAGTGGTACGCCATCAACGGCGAGGTTGACATCGACGCCGCTTATATCGAGTACATCCATGAGTTCCTGCTGGCCGAGCTGGAGATCAACTCCACTATGACCGAGGAGCAGGTGGAAGGCGAGTTCATGCCCCTGATCGAGGCCGGTGATTACGTCACCTTCCCGGCGGAGATGCTCTACAGCGGGATGCTGGAGTCCGGCGCCGCCATGACCTATGAGGAGTTTGCCGCCCAGTTCGAGACCGCTGCCGGGGGCGATACCTCCGAGGAGGCCTATCACGCCTATCTGAAGGAGTATGTGGACGCTGTCCCCGCCGTCACCGACGAGCAGTATCTGGAGTTTGAGGCGCTGATCGACGCCTCTGACTACACCACCATGCCCGCCGACATGATGTTTGACGCTACCTGGTGGGGCTATGCCGCTATGACCTACGATGAGTTCGTAGAAGCGGGCGGCGTCTATGAGATTCCCGCCTTTGACCCCAGCCTGACCGCCGACTGATTTCCACGAAAACCTAACAGGGCCTGCCATCTGTCACGGTGGCAGGCCCCTTTTTCGTCGGCAAAGGGATTGCCGGGGCGGCATTTTCCTGGTATAATATTACGTTACATATACAATTATAAAGTTCAGGAGGCGGACGCCATGGGAGCCTTGCTTGTGAAAAATATCAGCCAGCTCGTGACCTGCGATGAGGAGGACAGGGTGCTGGAAAACGTGTGCCTTCTGGCCAGGGACGGGGCAGTCGCCTATATCGGCCCGGAGACGGAGGGCCTGGCGGGGGACGAAGTCATCGACGCCGCCCACATGGTCATGTATCCCGGCCTTATCAACACCCACCACCACCTGTACCAGACCTTCAGCCGGAACCTGCCCCAGGTGCAGAATATGGAGCTGTTCCCCTGGCTGACGACCCTGTACGAGATTTGGAAAAATGTGGACAGGGAGACGGCCTATTACAGCGCCCTCACCGGCATGGGGGAGCTGCTGAAAAACGGCTGCACCACCTGCCTTGACCACCACTACGTCTTTCCCCAGGGCAGGGACGGGATTTTGGAGGCCCAGTTCGCCGCGGCGGACGCCCTGGGCCTGCGCCTTCACGCCACGCGAGGCAGCATGGATTTGAGCAAAAAGGACGGGGGCCTGCCCCCGGACAGCGCGGTGCAGACCGTGGACGAGATTTTGGCCGACTCCCAAAGGGCGGTGGAGACCTTTCACGACGACAGCCCCTATGCCATGCATCAGGTGGCCCTGGCCCCCTGCTCCCCCTTCAGCGTCACCGGGGAGCTGCTCCGCCAGTCGGCGATTCTTGCCCGGCAAATGCACGTCCGGCTCCACACCCACCTGGCGGAGACGCTGGACGAGGAGCGGTTCACCCTGGAAAAATTCCATATGCGGCCCCTGGAATACATGGAGAGCCTGGGCTGGACGGGGCCGGATGTGTGGTACGCCCACGGCATACACTTTACCGATGAGGAGCTGCGGCTCCTGGCCGAAACCGGCACCGGCGTGGCCCATTGCCCGGTGTCCAACATGAAGCTGTCCTCCGGGGTGGCGAAGCTTCCGCAAATGCTGGCCCTGGGGGTTCCCGTGGGCCTGGGGGTGGATGGCTCCGCCAGCAACGACGGGTCGAACCTGCTGGAGGAGCTGCGGGTGGCCTACCTGCTACACCGGCTCCAATGGAGCCAGAAGGCCCCCAGCGGCTACGACCCGCTGAAGGCCGCCACCCGGGGCGGGGCCAGGATCCTGGGGCGGGAAAAATTAGGCTCCCTCGCCCTGGGGCAGGCCGCCGACTTCTTCCTGGTGGACTTGAACCGCCTGGAGCTGGTGGGCGCGCAGTTTGATGTGAAATCCATGCTCTGCACCATGGGGCTGAAGGGGGCCGTGGACTATACCGTCTGCAGCGGCAAAATCGTGGCAGACCATGGCCGCCTGACCGGCATCGACGAGGCCGCCGCGGCGGAAAAGGCCAACGCCGTGGTGAGGCGGTACCTGGAAGGCGCGTGACAGCCTGTCGGCGCAAAGGGAAAATATTTACAATAGGAGGACTTCTTATGAGCTTTGGAGCGATTTTGAGCTTTGGACTGGGGATTGCCGGGCCGGCGGCGCTGCTGGTGGCCTGTGTATTTGAGGCGATGGGCCGGAAAATGGCGAAGAATCCCCGGTGCGATAAGGAAAAGCTGGCCAAGCGCCAGCATTGGGCGGACGTGGGCCTGGTCTGCGCCTGGCTGTTTCTGGCGGCGGCCTATCTGTGCTTTAGCTATCTTACGGCGGACGCGGCCACATGGCAGACGTCTTTTGAGAGCTGGATGACCATTATGCTGGTGGCCCTGCTGGTGCTGGATATTGTTTATCTCTACCTCCGCCGGGCCAGACCCCGCCCCGCCGGGAAGAAAAAACGGTTTTGGGAGATATGAGCTGATGATAGAACTAAAATTATACGTCAGCGAGGTGGATTATGAGGCCGCCGTGCAGCTTCTCGCCGGTGGGGGCGTGGCAGGCTCCGCTGCGGCTGTGGCCGCCCGCGTCCTGCCCGACGGGGCCAAGGAGGAGCTGGCCGCCAAATATGTAAACGCCAGCGCCGCCAAGCTCCAAACCATGCTGGAGCAGGCCGCCGCCTCCAAGGGCGTCCGCCTGAAGCTCACCGGCGCCCAGGCCACTGTGGTGCGGTTTCAATAAAGGGCGGTTGAACCCCGCGCTCTATCTTGTCAACTTGCTGACTTTGTGGTATGCTATACCCAAGGGAGGTGAGGGCAACGGACGACAACACAAACCGCCTGACCCAGCAGGACTGGGAGAGGCTGCAAGCCTTATGTATTTTTGATGATGAGTTTCTGGCGCTTGTTTTCGAGGATTGTTTTGAGGGTACGGAGCTGTTATTAAACATCGTCTTAGACCGGGACGATATGAAGGTGATTAAAATCACCCGGCAGCGTGAAATCAAGGGCCTGGAAGGCCACTCTATCCGATTAGACATCGCGGCAGAGGACGCAGACCATAAGGTATACGACATCGAGATTCAAAAATACAAGGAGGGCAATTTGCCCCTTCGGGCCAGGTATTACAGCAGTATGCTGGACACCACCCTCCTCCGCCGGGGGGAGGAATACAGCAAGCTCGTTCCAACCTATGTCATTTTCTTTACGGAAAAAGACACCGTGGGGGACGGCTTGCCACTGCATCACTATGTAATGAAGGACGTAGATTCCAACGCCCCATTGGGTGACGAGCATCACATTATCTTCGTAAACGGCAGCAACCGGGACGAGAGTACCGCCCTGGGGAAGCTGATTCACGATTTCAAAAGCACGAAAGCCAGCGATATGTTTTACGCCCCGCTGGCAGACCGGGTACACTACTTTAAGGAAACGGAAGGAGGTTCCCAGAGCATGAGCGGAGTATTTGAGGAAATTCGCCGCGAGGCGGCGGAGAAGGCGGCAAAGGAGGCAGCGGAAAAAGCGGCAAAAGAAACGGCGATTGTTACGTTTATCGAGACGGCACGTTACTTCAACAGCGCAGAGGATAACATCAAGGAACTTATTATGGAAAAGTACGACTTAGACGAGTCCACCGCTGACAGTTATCTCTTGAAGAAGAGTGCGTAACGGGCTGTCAACGTGGTTCTATACCCAAGGGAGGTGAGGGCAACGGACGACAACACAAATCGCCTGACCCAGCAGGACTGGGAGAGGCTGCAGGCCCTGTGTATTTTTGACGATGAGTTTCTGGCGCTTGTTTTCGAGGATTGTTTTGAGGGTACGGAGCTGTCATTAAACATCGTCTTAGACCGGGATGACATGAAGGTAATCAAAATCACCCGGCAGCGGGAAATCAAGGGAGTGGAAGGCCACTCCATCCGGCTGGACATTGCCGCAGAGGACGCAGACCACAAGGTTTACGACATCGAAACCCAAAAATATA
>JAJQFY010000047.1 GCA_021200935.1 Oscillospiraceae bacterium | reverse complement strand
CGCCGTTGGCGCCGCCACCTCCCCGCAGCGCGGGGAGGTGAACCCCTCCACCGCCTAGCGGCGGTCCCCCTCCCCTTGCAGGGGAGGCAGACCCCGCGGCTTCGCCGACGGTGTTTGTTGTGCGTTTTAGGTATGCCTATTTCTTAGACGCTTGTATTGAAAAGTGAAGCTGTACAAAAAGCAAACCTATAAAGCCTCCCCAAAGCCTCCCCTTTTGCCCGCAGGGTAAATTTGCGGGGGGAGGCTGACCCCTTCGGCTGCGCCTTTGGCGCTGCCGTTTCCCCTTTCAGGGGAGATTTGGGCCTGGCGCGGACAGAGGAGGTTCCCCCTGCGGGGGCGGCTTATGAACGAATTTTAAAGGATACGCAAAAAATTTGTAAAAGGGGGTAGAAGTTTGGGGCGGGGTGGTGTAGAATAGAGGCAGCGCAAAGCTGTTATACTTACCCCCGCAGGAACAGGAGGCTTGTCAGTGAAATACACCAAAGAGGAACGACTGGATATTGGCCGTCGGATATACGAGGGCGAATTTACCAGGTACGAGGCGGCTGTCAAATACGGCATTGGGGCGGACTGCGCCAGGGACTATATGCGTCTTTACCGGGATCTGAACAGCCTGCCCCCCCCGCAACCGCGCTGAGCGGCGGGCCGAGGAGGGGGCGGTGGTCTCCCTGGCGGATATGCAGGCAGAGATCGACGCCATGACCAGGGAGGAGCTGGCCAGCGCCCTTCTGGCCGCCCGTGTGGCCAAGGCCCGGGCCAAGGGCTACGTCGTCAGGGACGCGGAGGAAAATCCCCAGGACAAGTAATTTCGCAGCAAAAAAGAGGCTGTATCAAAACAACCGTTTTGATACAGCCTCTGGCGTTTTATGGGATTAATACATGCCGCTCATGTCGCCGCCGCCCTGGGGGGCTACAGGCGCGGGGGGCTCCTTGATGTCGGTGACAAGGCTCTCGGTGGTCAGAACCATGGAGGCCACGGAGGCGGCGTTCTCCAGCGCGCTGCGGCAGACCTTGGTCGGGTCAACCACACCGGCGGCGATCATGTCGCAATAGTCCTCCTTGGCGGCGTCGAAGCCGAAGGTAGGCACGTCGCTGCTCATGACCTTGTCCAGGATGACAGCGCCCTCCAGCCCGGCGTTGGCCGCGATCTGCATGATGGGGGCCTGCAGGGCCTTGGCGATGGCAACAGCGCCGGTCTTCTCGTCGCCCTCCAGGGTCTCTGCCACGGAGGCGGCAGCCTTGGAGCCAAGGACGTAGGCGGTGCCGCCGCCAGCCACGATGCCCTCTTCCACAGCGGCGCGGGTGGCGTTCAGGGCGTCCTCAACGCGGAGCTTCTTCTCCTTCATCTCGGTCTCGGTAGCGGCGCCCACCTTGATGACGGCCACGCCGCCGGCCAGCTTAGCCAGACGCTCGTTGAGCTTCTCTTTGTCGTACTCGCTGTCGGTGGCCTCGATCTGGTTTTGGATCTGGTGGATGCGGTCAGCGATATCCTTCCCGTCGCCAGCGCCGTCCACGATGATGGTGTCTTCCTTCGTGACCTTGACCTGACGGGCGCGGCCCAGCATGTCAATGGTGGCGTCCTTCAGCTCCATGCCCAGGTCGGAGGAGATGACCTGCCCGCCGGTGAGGATGGCGATGTCCTGGAGCATTTCCTTCCGGCGGTCGCCGAAGCCGGGGGCCTTGACGCACACGCAGGTGAAGGTGCCGCGGAGCTTGTTGAGGATGATGGTGGCAAGGGCCTCGCCCTCCACGTCCTCGGCGATGATCAGCAGCTTCTTTCCGGCCTGCACCACCTGCTCCAGGCAGGGCAGGACGTCCTGAATGTTGGAGATCTTCTTATCGGTAATGAAGATGTAGGGATCGTCCAGAACGGCCTCCATCTTCTCGTTGTCGGTAGCCATGTAGGGGGTGATGTAGCCCCGGTCAAACTGCATTCCTTCCACGACCTCGGAATAGGTCTCGGCGGTCTTGGACTCCTCCACGGTGATGACGCCGTTCTGGCTGACCTTCTCCATGGCCTCGGCGATCAGCTTGCCGATCTGCTCGTCGCCGCTGGAGACGGCGCCCACGCGGGCGATATCACCAGTGCCGGACACGGGCTGGGAGTTGGCGCGGATGGCGGACACGGCGGCCTCGGTGGCCTTGCTGATGCCCCGGCGCATGACCATGGGGTTGGCCCCGGCGGCCAGGTTCTTCAGGCCCTCCCGGATGATGGCCTGGGCCAGGATGGTGGCGGTGGTGGTACCGTCACCGGCCACGTCGTTGGTCTTGGTGGAGACCTCTTTGATCATCTGAGCGCCCATGTTCTCGAAGGGGTCATCCAGCTCGATTTCCTTGGCGATGGTCACGCCGTCGTTCGTTACCAGGGGCGTGCCGTATTTCTTATCCAGCACCACGTTGCGGCCCTTGGGGCCTACGGTGATTTTAACGGTATCAGCAAGCTGGTCTACGCCGCGCTGCAGAGCGGAGCGGGCTTCTTCCCCATAAATGATCTGTTTTGCCATGATGTTTCCCTCCTGTTATTCTACCACAGCCAGGATGTCGCCCTGGCGCACGATGGTGTACTCCACGTCCTCCACCTTCACGGTGGTGCCGCTGTACTTGCCGGTGATGATCTTGTCCCCGGTCTTGACTTCCATCTTGATCTCGTTTCCGTCTACCATGCCGCCGGGGCCAACGGCCACGACCTCAAAGATCTCCGGCTTCTCCTGGGCGGACGCGGCAAGGATAATGCCGCTCTTGGTCTTCTCCTCCGCCTCCAGGCGCTTGACGACTACTTTGTCTGCCAACGGTTTCAGTGTCATAATGTTACTGCCTCCTGTTGCTATAGTAAATTTTTTATAAACAAGCTTTATACGTTAGCACTCAATGTCCCGGAGTGCTAACGTATAAATAATAACCCACTTGGGCCGTTTCTTCAACTGGTAATCTGCACAAAAATAAACAAATTTATCAGGCCGAATCCGTCAAAAGTACATATATAGGTTGCACTGTATCATGCCGTTATACAGCTTCCGCCGTTTATCGGCGGGTTTCCCGTAAAACTGCTCAAAGGAGGGTTCGGAGGAGATGATGAACCGCTTCCAGTCCTGGGCCTGGGGTCTCGCGCCCATGGCGCGGTAGAGGGCGCGGGCCTGGTCTATCTCCAGCATTCGCTTGCCGTAGGGGGGATTGCAGACCATGACGCCCTTTTCCGCCGGGACGGGGGCCTGGAGGGCGTCCGCCACGGAGAAGGTGATGTCCTGGGCCACCCCGGCCCGGCGGGCGTTTTCCCGGCTCAGGGCCACGGCCCTGGGGTCGGTGTCGGAGGCGAAAATGTGGTAGGGGCCGGGGTATTCCAGGGCGCGGGCCTCCTCCGCCGCCTGGCGCCACAGCGCTTTGGGGGCGAAGCCCTCCCAGGCCTGGGCGGAGAAGGTTCGGTTCAGGCCGGGGGCCCGGTTGTGGGCCATCAGGGCCGCCTCGATGGGGATGGTGCCACTGCCGCAGAAGGGGTCATAAAAGGCATCCCGGCCCCGGTAGCGGGCAAAGCCCACCATGGCCGCCGCCAGGGTCTCCCGCAGGGGGGCGGCCACATGGCCGGGGCGGTAGCCCCGCTTAAACAGGGGCGCGCCGGAGGTGTCCAGATACAGCTCCGCCTGGTTCTTCACGATGGCGAACTGGAGCTGATACAGGGGGCCGGTCTCCGGCAGCCACTGGACGCCATAGGCCTGGCCCAGGGCGCTGGCCGCCGCCTTTTTGATGATTTTCTGGCAGTCCGGCACGGAGTGGAGCTGGCTGTCCAGGCAGTGGCCCTTCACGGGGAACTGCCCGTCCCTGGGGATATAATCGGCCAGGGGCAGGGCGCGGACGGCCTCGAAAAGCTCATCGAAGGAGCGGGCGGGGAAGCGGCCCAGGAGCAGCAGCACCCGCTCCCCGGTACGCAGGCGGATATTGGCCTTGGCGCAGTCCAGGCCGCCGCCGGAAAACCAGACCCGCCCGTTTTCCGCCCGGACGTTTTCAAGCCCCATCCGGCGCAGCTCCTCCGCAGCCGGGCCTTCCAGGCCGAAAAGGCAGGGGACGGCAAACTCAGACATTCTCTCCGGCGTCCTCCCCGGCGCTCTCCGCAGGCTGGGCGGGTTCGGGTTCTGCCGGTTCCTCCGCAGACGGTTCCGGCGCGGCGGGCGCTTCCGCCTCTGTCTTCACAGGCTCGGAGGCGGGCTGGGGAGCCGGTTCCTTCTTCTCCTTGGGGGCCTTGGCCTTCTGGGCCTTTTTGCGGTAGTCGGGGTTATAGACCCCGGCCAGAATCAGCGCCAGCTCGACCACGGCGTACACGATCAGCAGCGCCGCGATAATGGTCAGGGCTATGGCCGCCCCGTAGGACACGCTGCCCACCCGGTCGGCCTGGACGGTGACGGCGCTGAGATAGGTATAGCCGTCGGACACCTCGGCAATGACACCGGCGGAGATCATCCACTCGCTGTTGCTGTCGTACCACTGGGTCAGGAGCCGGTCAACGGTGGTGATGTTGTCGGTGGTCTGGCCGGAGACGATGATGTGATAGCTCATGGCGCTGCTGGTTCCCGTGAGGTAGTTGTTGGTCTCTGTGGTGAGCTGGGCGAACTCATCATACTGGGAGGCAGGGAAGCGGATGGCCACAAACTGATTGCCCACCGGGGTCACGGCGTAATAGGCCACAGGATTGCCGCTGGCGTCGTTTTCGGCGCCGATGATATCCATGACGTAGCTCACATCAATCTGCACGTACTGGCCCGCTGTGAGGGCGGAGCCGTCTGTCACCTCCGTGGGCCCGGCCAGCAGGTTTATGACGGCCAGGCCGCTGGCGGCCAGGAGGATCACCGCCAGAAGCACCGCCACCAGGGCGCGGATCAGGGCAAAGGTCTTTTTGGATGATGTCTTTTTCGTTTTGGCTTGTTTTTCCATGGTAAACGCTCTCTTTCTGAAAAAATGGGATTATTTATTTACGACAGGCGTATCGCCGTGACCGCCTGGTCGTTTGCGAAATATTGGCTCTCCCGCTCCTGGCAGGAGAAGAGGAGGATCTGCCGTGTCTCGCCCATCTCCCGCAGCAGGGTCAGGGCCTGCTCCAGCCGGGGCTGGTCGAAGGTGACAAGGGCGTCGTCCAAAATGATGGGGCAGGGGTCGTCCTCCGGCAGCACCAGATCGCACAGGGCCAGCCGCAGGGACAGGTAGAGCTGGTCTCTGGCCCCCTGGGAGAGATAGCCCTCCTCCTGGCTGGCGGTGTCCTCCGTCCGCTTGACACGGGCGGACAGATCCCGGGCCAGGGTGAGCTGGTCGTACCGGCCCATGGTCAGGCGGGCGAAAATCTCCCCGGCGCGGGCGGCGATTTGGGGGGAGAAGCGCCCCCGCAGCTCCCGGTCGGCCTGCTCCAGGGTCTCGATGGCCAGGGCCAGGGCCGCGTCCTGCTCCAGAAGATCCTGCCGCCGCTGCTCCTGCTCCGCCAGAACGGAGCGCAGCACCATGGGGTCGCCCAGGGCCTTGGCCTGCCCCTCGGCCATGGCCCGCCGCTGCCGCAGGGCGTCCAGCCGCTCCCGCCCGGCCTGGACGATCTGGCTGGCCAGGGCGGCGGGACTGCTGCCGCTGTCGGTGAAGTCAAGGCCCGCCATGGCCCGGCTCCCCGCCTCCTTCTGGGCGGCCTGGGCCTTGGCCAGGGCGTTTTCCGTCTCCTCCAAGTGATAGGAGGCCCGCTGCCATTCGTCCCACAGGACGCGGTAATCTGCCAGAAGATCTTCCATCTCCTCCGGGCTGGCCGCCCCGTAGGCGTCCAATATTTTGTCCCGTTCGGCCAGGGTCTCCTCCTTGGTCTTTTTCAGGTTTTGCAGCCGCAGGTACATCATCACGAACAGCAGCACTAGAACGCCCCCGGCGGCGATCAGCCCCGCCTGCCAGGGCAGAAGCAGGGACAGCAGAAAGGCCAGGACCCCCAGGCCCAGGGGGATGAAGGCGATCCACACGGGGGGCAGCTTGGCGGCAAGCCGTTCCAGCTCCCGGACGTTTCCCGCGTCGATATCTGTCCGGCGGCGGGCCTCCTCCGGCCCCATATCCTTATAGGGGGAGCGTTCCAGGGCGTCCTGGGCGGCGTCTTTGGCCCGCTCCGCCTGGGCCTGGGCCTGCTGGCAGTCCTGGACGGTCTGCCTTGCCTGGGACAGCGCCCCCAGGGCGTCCCGCCGCTGCTGGGCCCTGGCCTGCTCCATTCGCTTGACGGCCTGGGCCTGGGTCTCCTCCGCCTCCGCGATGGATTTGTCCAGCTCCTCCGCCGTCTGGGCGGCCTGGGCGATTTTCTCCAGGGCGGCCCGGTTTTCTGCCATCTCCGCCTCCAGCTTCTGAATGGCCCCCTGCCTGCCGCTGCGGTGGCGGCGCCAGGCCAGGAGCTGCTTGTTCGCCTGGGAGTAGGACTGCTCCTCGTCCCCGGCGGCCACCAGGGCGTTGATGCGCTTTTCCAGCTCCGGGTCGTTGGAAACGCCTAATCCGGCCTGCCGGATGAAGACCGTGCGCTCAAACACCTCCCTGGGGACGCCGGTCAGGGTCTGGCCGCAGGAGTCCTCGGTCAGGCCGGGGATGGGGGTGTCCGTGCCGGTGACGGCGGCGGAAAAGTTCTGCATGGGCTGGTTGGCCCGCGTCGTCCGCCGCTGGATGGTGACGGGGCCGTCCGCCGTCTCGATGTCCATGGTGCCGGACATGGGCGTACCCCGCCAGGGGCGGAATTTGATTTTATCCGGCTGCTGGCCCTGCCTGGCCCGCTGGGCGGTGCTGATGCCGTAGAGCATGGCCCGGATAAAGGCGCACCAGGTTGATTTTCCGCTCTCGTTGGGGGCGTATATGACGTTCAGACCCTCCCCCAGGGTCAGGGTCTGATTGTCCAGCGTCCCAAAGGAGGCGGTCATTTTTTTGATTCTCATAGCTCTACCCTATTTTTATATAAATTTTGGTCGATTGTAAAATGAAGTTGAACACCTAAAAAATCCATAGCGATTGA
>JAJQFY010000157.1 GCA_021200935.1 Oscillospiraceae bacterium | reverse complement strand
CCCCCCATAACCGCCGCGCCGCAAACACCCACCCGCACGCCGCCGGGGGCGGACACAAAGCCTCCGGCAAGCTGCGGCCCCGCCGCGTGGAGAGAGGCCCTTGTGGCAGCCTCCAAAACCGCCCGCAGATCTCCCTCCCCTATCGGCGGGCCGGATAATACGTATTCCCGCCCCCGAAGCAGGGCCGTGCCGGGCCTTCCCCGGCGCAGACGCAGCTCCCTCGCAGACCGCCCGCTCCTCCGGCCCCAGGGCCAGCGCCGCCTCCCGCAGAACCGGCGGCAGAAGGGCTGCCGCCGCCAAAAATCCATCCATGTCCCCGCCTCCTTCACAGGACAAGTCTATTACCTGTCCGCCCCCATTATGCCACGCGGAAATGGTTGACTTTAGCCCTTATATCTGGTAGCATAAACAGGATTATGCGCGAATAGAAATGTTCATTATATACACATCAAATCCAACCCAGCCCAACCGAAAGGAGTCTGTCCATCCTATGCGGCAAATTCTGACAGGGTATTGGGGAGAGTATAAAAACTCCCTGATCCTGACCCCTATTTTCGTCCTGCTTGAGGCCGTCGTCACCCTGGACCTGCCCACCCTAATGTCAAACATCGTGGACACCGGCGTGGCAAGCGGCGACAGGCGGTACATCATTCTCTGCGGTCTTCTGATGACGGCCCTGGCCCTGTTCAGCGCCGCCGCCGGGTATTGCAGCACCTGGCACGCCTCCCGCGCCGCCAACGGCTTCGGCTCCAATCTGCGGGTGGCCCTGTTCCACCATATCCAGGATTTCTCCTTCTCGGATATTGATAGGTTTTCCACCGCAAGCCTTGTCACACGCACCACCAGCGACGTCCGCCAGCTTCAAAACGCCGTGCAGATGATGCTCCGCGTGCTGATACAGGCCCCCTTCCAGCTCGTGGTGGCGCTGATCATCGTGTGTACCTATAGCTGGAAGCTGGCGCTGATTTACCTGATCGCCGTGCCGCTGCTGTTCATCGGGGTCGTCTCCGTGATGACGGCGGTGGATAAGCTGTTTACCATCGTCCAGCAAAAGCTGGACGCCATGACGGCGGACATCCAGGAGAACCTGATCGCTATTCGGGTGGTAAAGGCTTTCGTCCGCCAGGAGCATGAAAAACGGAAGTTCAAAAAGGCCAACGACGACCTGACCCGCGCCAATTTGAAGGCCGTGGGGCTGATTATTGTAATGAGTCCGCTGGCAACTATTGTGCTGAACGTGGTGACGCTGTGCCTGTACTGGTTCGGCGGGCGGCTGGTGGCCTTTGGGGAGATACAGTCCGGCCAGCTTTTGGCGGTTATCAGCTACCTGACCCAAATCATGTTCAGCGTGATGATGTTCTCCATGGTGCTGATGCAGTACATCCGCAGCCGCGCCTGCGGCAAGCGCATTGCCGAGGTGCTGAACACTGTCCCGGACATCCAGTCGAAGCCGGAGGCCCCGGAGCGCGCCATTGCCCAAAACCGCGGCTCTGTGGAGTTTAAAAACGTGTCCTTCCGCTATGCCAAGACCGGCGCCGGTGAGGAGGTTTTGAAAAACATCTCCTTCACCGCCCAGCCCGGCCAGACCATCGCCATCGTAGGCGGCACCGGCGCGGGAAAATCCAGCCTGGTGAATCTCATCCCCTGGTTTTACGACGTCACGGAGGGGCAGGTGCTGGTGGACGGCGTGGACGTGCGGGACTACCGCATAGAAGACCTCCGAGGCGGCATCGGCATGGTGCTGCAAAATAACGTCCTGTTCTCCGGCACCATCCGGGAGAATATCTCCTGGGGCCAGGCGGACGCCACGGACGAGGAGATTATTCAGGCCCTGCGAAACGCCCAGGCGTGGGATTTCGTTTCCCAAATGCCGGAAGGGCTGGACACCTACATTCAGCAGGGCGGCACCAACGTCTCCGGCGGCCAGAAGCAGCGGCTGTGCATTGCCCGGGCCATGCTGAAGCACCCGGCCATTCTGATCCTGGACGACAGCACCAGCGCCGTGGACTCCGACACGGAGGGCCGCATCCGGGACAGCTTCAGCCGGGAGCTGAAGGATACCACCGTGTTCATCATTGCCCAGCGCATTTCCTCCGTGGTATCGGCGGATAAAATCATCGTGCTGGACGAGGGCCGCGTTGACGCCATCGACGCCCACAGCGAGCTGATGGAGACCAGCGAAATTTACAGGGAAATCTACACATCCCAGGTAGAGGAGGCGCTTTCTGATGGCTGAAAAGAAGAACCGGCAAAGCGTTCTGGCCCAGCTAAAAGCCAGGCTCGCCGTGGACGATGTGGACGTAAACGACGCCAAAATCTACAAGCATGTGGAAAACGGCCCCGGCCCCGGCGGCGGCAAGGACTTCCGCAAGCCCAAGGACACCAAGGGGACGCTGCTGCGTATTTTAAGCTACGCCGGGAAAAACCGGGGGCTTTTGGCGCTGATTGTGGTTATGATGCTGATTTCCACCGGCTGCTCGCTGGTAGCCAGCTATTTTCTAAAGCCCTTAATCGACGACTATATTGTCCCCCTCATCACCCAGCCGGAAAAGGATTTCTCCGCCCTGGCGGGGCAGCTCGCCATTCTGGCCTGCATTTATCTCGCCAGCGCGGTGGCTACCTATTTCACCTCCCGCGCCTGTATGCAGGTGGCCCAGTGGTCAACCAACGCCATGCGCCAGGATCTCTTTGCCGCCCTGCAGGATATGCCCATTACCTATTTTGACCAGCACACTCACGGGGAGCTGATGAGCCGGTTTTCAAACGACGCGGACAACGTGCAGATGTGCCTGGAGCAGGGCATTGTGCAGTTTTTGTCCGGCATTATCACCTTTGTCGGCACGGTAGCTCTCATGCTGGCCCTGAGCTGGAAGCTGTTCATCGTCACAGTCATTACGATCGCCCTGTCCTTCGGCCTGGTGCGGGGGGGTGGGGAAATACTCCAAGATACTGTTCAAAAAGCAGCAGTCCTCCCTGGGGATTCTAAACGGCTACATTGAGGAAATGCTGGACGGCCTGAAGGTGGTGAAGGCGTTTAACTACGAGGAGCGGGCCAAGGACACCTTCGGCGGCCTGAACGATGAGTACCGGGAAAACGCCATCTGCGCGAATTTCCTGGGCGGCGTCATCATGCCCACCATGAACGCCGTTATGAACATCTGCTACGCGGTGACGGCGGTGCTGGGCGGCTTTATGACCGTGGCGGGCCGGTTCACCATCGGTTCTCTCGGCGTCTACCTCAACTACATCCGCCAGGTGACGACCCCCATCAACATGATGTCGAACCAAGCCATCAACCTGTTTTCCGCCATTGCCGGTGCGGAGCGGATTTTCGCCGTCATCGACCACGAGCCGGAGGAGGACGAAGGCAAGGTCTCTCTCGTCACGGTCAACCGGGCCGCGGACGGAACCGTCACAGAGACGGGCCACGGGGAGCGCACCGGCTTCTGGGCCTGGAAGATTCCCCAGGAGGACGGGAGCTTTGCGTATAAGGAAGTCCTCGGAAACGTTCGGCTGGAAAACGTCAGCTTTTCCTATGTGCCGGAAAAGCCGGTATTGAAGGACATCACCGTCTGGGCCAAGCCCGGCGAGAAAATCGCCTTTGTCGGCTCCACCGGCGCTGGCAAAACCACCATTACGAACCTGATAAACCGTTTTTACGAGATCGACCAGGGCCGCATTCTTTTCGACGGCATCGACGTAAAGGACATTCAGAAGGCCGGTCTGCGCCGGAGCCTGGGCATTGTGCTTCAGGACACCAATCTGTTCACCGGCACGGTGATGGACAATATCCGCTACGGCAAGCTGGACGCCACAGACGAGGAGTGCATCCAGGCGGCCAAGTCCGCCAACGCCCACGGGTTCATCACCCGCCTGCCGGATGGCTACAACACCATGATAAGCGGCAACGGCCAGAATCTGTCCCAGGGCCAGCGCCAGCTTTTGGCTATCGCCCGCACCGCCGTGGCGAAGCGCCCGGTTATGATTATGGATGAGGCCACCAGCTCCATTGACACCCGCACAGAGAAGCTGATAGACCGGGGCATGGACGCGCTGATGGAGGGACGGACGGTGTTCGTCATCGCTCACCGGCTATCCACCGTCCGCAACGCCCAGGCCATTGTTGTCATTGAGCATGGTGAAATCGTGGAACGGGGCAGCCACGAGGAGCTGCTGGCCCAGGAGGGGCGGTACTATATGCTCTACACTGGACAAAGTGAATTAGATTAATTGTCCGAAAAGTCCATTCCCATTTTGTAAATCTGTGATATAATGCTATAATACAGAAAACTGCTAGGAAAATTCTGGAGGGCGTGATGGAAAACGTATTGGTTGTAAAGACCGCTCTTTTGGGGGACATTGTGTCTGTAAACGGCCTTATCACCGGGCGGGAGGCGGAGGTCATGGAGCTGATCGCCGCCCGGGGGGAATTTCTGCCCCGGCCCGCCGCGGAGGAAGACCCCTCCTATAAACAAATCATCCCCTATGTGACCATCCTTCGAGGCGAGCAGGTTTTTGCCACCCGCCGCCTGAACAAGGGCGGAGAGAGCCGCCTCCACGGGCTGGTCAGCCTTGGGGTGGGGGGCCATATCAACCAGTCGGACGAGAAGGACGGCGACTGGCTGATGAACTGCCTGCGCCGGGAGGTGGAGGAAGAGGTGAATATGTCCCACTTCGGCACGCTGACCCTGCGGGGCCTGATAAACGACAACGGCAACGACGTCGGCAGCGTACACCTGGGCTTTTTCTTCACCCTGACTACCACCGGGGACGTATCCGTCCGGGAGACGGAAAAGCTGGAGGGCGGATTCCTGCCCCTGTCCTCCCTGGCGGAGACCGCCCCGCAGATGGAGACCTGGAGCCAAATCATCGTGCCGGAGCTGACTGACCTATGGACAACTGGGAGACTCTGAAAAAGGAATGTGCCGCCTGCCAGGGCTGCGGCCTGGGCCGCACAAGGCACAATCTGGTCTTTGGGGTGGGAAACCAGCAGGCGGATGTTATGTTCATCGGGGAAGGCCCCGGCGAGCAGGAGGATCTGCGGGGCGAGCCTTTCGTCGGCCCGGCGGGGCAGCTTCTGGACACCATGCTGGAAATTATCGGCCTGGACAGGACAAAGGTATACATCGCAAACATCGTGAAATGCCGTCCGCCCCGGAACCGCGACCCGCTGCCGGATGAGCAGGCGGCCTGCATGGGCTGGCTCCGGCGGCAAATCGCCCTGGTAGACCCGAAAATCTTTGTGTTCCTGGGCCGCATCGCGGCCACGGCCTTCATTAAGCCGGATTTCCGCATCACCCGGGAGCATGGCCAGCTTTTCACCGTGGAGGGCCGACCGGCCATGGCCCTGTATCACCCCTCCGCCCTGCTCCGCGACCCCGGCAAGAGGCCGGAAACCTTTGTAGACCTAAAGCAATTACAACGGGAGATTCAAAAGCTATTATGATCGAACTGCACCCAGTCACCTTGGCGGACAAGTCATGGATAGACTCTCTGGTGCTGGCGGAGGACTCCCCCAGCGCCGACTATAACTTTGGAAACATATTCCTGTGGGACGACAGCTTTCACCAGCAGGTAGGCCAGTTTGAGGAGCGGCTGGTCGTCATGCCCTGCTACGAGGAAAAGCCATTCTTCGCCTGGCCGGTAGGCAGCGGGCCGGTTGCCGCCGTATTGGAGCGTATGCACCAGCACGCCAAGGCAAGCGGTTTCCCCTTCGTCCTGCGGGGCGTAACGGGTGAGCATCTGCCCACCGTTCACTCCCTCTGGGGCGATAAATGCACCATTGAGGACGAGCGGGACTACTGGGACTACCTATACAGCGCGGAAAAGCTGGACACCCTGTCCGGCAAAAAGCTCCACGGCAAGCGCAACCACATAAACCGCTTCACAGCGGAAAACGACTGGCGCTTCACGCCCCTGTCCCCTGACGACCTGCCCGCCTGTCAGGTGCTGCTGGACGAGTGGATGGCCCTGTGCGGCGAGGATGAGCGGGACGGCATCGACGAGGAGTGCGCCGCCATCCGCCGGGCCTTCCAGTATTATGAGGCGCTGCGTCTGGAGGGGGGCGCTCTCTGGGTGGAAGACCGGCTGACAGCCTTTACCATCGGCGAGGTCATCAGCAGCAACACCTTCAACGTACATTTTGAAAAGGCATACGCCTCCATCAACGGGGCCTATACCATGGTGAACCGGGAGTTTGTCCGCCAGATACGGCGGAACCACCCGGAGATACAGTGGATTAACCGGGAGGACGACACAGGCCGTCCCAGTCTGCGGCAGTCCAAGCTGAGCTATCAGCCGGACCGCATGGTAGAGAAATACAAGGTGACAATACATGAATGACTTTATTCTTCGGCCCTGGACGGCAGCGGACAGGGAACAGCTCGAGGCCCTGTGGCAGACCGCCTTTGGGGACGACCAGGACTACATCCGCAATTTCTACGACCTGTTTCTGACGGCGGAGGGCTGCATGGTGGCCCAGGCCGACGGCAAGGTGGTCTCCGCCATGTATATTTTGGATGGCGTGAATCTCTACACCGGGCGCAAAACCATGCTCAGCGCGGCCTATACCTACGCGCTGGCAACCCTGCCGGAGTACCGGGGCCGGGGCATCGGCTCCGCTGTGTATAAAGCCTGCGTTCAGGCCGCCTATCAGCGCGGGGACGCCGCCTGCGTCCTTCCGGCGGAGGCGGGGCTATACCCCTTTTATGAAAACGCCTCCGGCGCAAAGCCTCTCAGCTATATTCGGGAGATCCGCATGACCCGGGAGGAGCTGATGTCCCACCGGGACGGAGCCGGGGCCCGCATTGGGAGCCTGGAGTACAGCGGTCTGCGGGATGTGCTGCTGGGCGGTATGCCCCACGCCTTTCTGCCTGCTGAATTTATCGATCTGGAGGAATACCAGGCCCAAGACGGCGGTCTCTTTATGGGCGGAAGCGGCATCGCCGCCGCGGAGGTGGAGGGGAATCTCTGCCGTATGGTGGAGGTGCTGGACCCGGACGGGGACGGTCTTGCCGCCGCAGCCGCCGCAGCCGCCTACTGCCCGGCGGAGGAGTACATTCTTCGTACCCCCCTGTTCTTCGACGGCCCCGGTGAGGAGCGCCTCTTTATGCTGGCCTCCTTCCAAACCGCCCCGCCCCGCTC
>JAJQFY010000236.1 GCA_021200935.1 Oscillospiraceae bacterium | reverse complement strand
AGGAACGCCCCGTCCCCCCGCTCGCCCCGCCCTCTGAGGAGATGGGAACCGCGCTGATGTCGATAAAAATCGCCCTTGACAGGGTCGTCTCACGCGTGGACGCCGATGAAAACACACAGCTCAGGGAATTTACCTGCGTCCTGCACCACAGCTACTACCGCCTAAAGCGCCTGAACGACCATTTGGCTGTCGCGTTCGGCGGCCAGCGGGAGCTTTTGCCCAGCGAAACCCGTGTAGAGGATTTAAAGACGCTGTGCCGCGACCTGTGCGACACGGTGAATTGCGTCGTCAGAAAGGACATATCTCTGGTCTTTCAGGCCGAAGAGGGCAGCTTCCTCACCCTGATGGATGCCGATGGAATAGAAGCGCTGCTGCTGAACCTGATTTCCAACAGCATTGCCCATATGCCCTCCGGCGGCACCATAAGCATGGCCCTTACCCGCCAGGGGAACCGCTTCGTTATCGCCCTGCGGGACACCGGCAGCGGCATCGACCCCGCCAAACTCTCCGGCCTGGCCGCCAGGGAGCTGACAGACACCACGGATGGGATCGGTCTGGGCCTCCCCTTCGCCAAGCATATAGCCAGGCAGCACGGCGGCACGATTATTATCGACGCCACGCCTGGTCAGGGCGCGTCCATGCGGGTCTCCCTGCCCCAGCGCACGCCCGACAGTCTGAATACCCCTGTCGTCCGCTATCAGGGCAAGGATATGACGAACATCCTGACCGAGCTGTCCACCGTCCTGGACAGAAGCGTCTACGATAAAAAATTCATGCACTAACACCCTCCGCCCACCTTGCAGCGCCTCCCGCCCCGGCGGGGGATTTTTTTGTTGACTTGGGTCCTTGTGTTTAGTAAAATATCGAATCGGAAACCTAGTAAATTTTGGAGGCAGGCCATGCTTGGGAAGAGTGTGCTTCAGGGCGGAAAGGCCCGCAGCGCGGCTTACGGGGCGCTGAATGGAGCGTATTGGATGCTGTACTGCGTGGCGGTGAGCTACGCGGGCGTGTTTTTGCTGGATAAGGGCTATTCCAGCAGCCAGATTGGCGCAATCATCGCGGCGGGCTATGTGCTGGGCCTGCTGCTGCAATCCGCCGCCGCGCCCCTGGCCGACCGGGCGGGCCGCGCCCCGGTGGCGGTCATGACGGTGGAAGCCGCCGGAATCGCCCTGACCCTGCTGGCCCTGATGCATTCGCCGGAGAAGGGCTTTTTCCTGACAGCGGTATTCACCGTGCTGATAGCACTGGCGGTCTCCATCCAGCCGCTGGTGAACGCCTTCACCTTTTATCTGGAACGGTTCGGGACGGAAATCCCCTTCGGCCTGTGCCGGGGCGTTGGCTCCGCGTCCTACGCGGCGCTGTCCGCCGTTATGGGCCTGCTGACCGTCCGGGCGGGCATTCTGTCCATCCCGGCAGCGGGACTTATCGTGGCGGCCCTTTTTCTGTTTTTAATGCTCCTGTTCTGCCGGGCCGGAACGCCCCCCGCGCCGCCCCAGAAGCCCAAGTGGGCGGAGGACGACGGGGAAAAGCGGGGCCTTGCGACCTACGCCAGGCGGTACCGCAGCTTTCTGTTTCTGCTGGGCGGGATGGCGCTGATATTTTTCGGCCACTCCTTCTTTTTGAATTTCACCATCCAAATCGTGAACGGTGTGGGCGGAAACAGCGGCGACATGGGGATCCTCAACGCCTATATTGCCGTTTTGGAGCTGCCGGGAATGTGGATGTTTGACCGCCTGCGGCGGAAATATTCCTGCACCGGGATGCTGAAATTTGCCGGTGTGTTCTTCGCAGTGAAAAACACGCTGATATTCGCCGCCGGTTCCATGCTGGGGCTGTATGGGGCTACCTTCTTCCAGGCCCTGTCCTATCCCCTGTTCATCCCCGCCTCCGTGCGCTATGTGGGGGAGCATATGGAGCTAAAGGACATGAACAAATCCCAGTCCCTCCTGACGGCTATGATAACCATTGGCAACATCTGCGTCTCCGCCGTGGGCGGCTTCCTGATCGACGGCGCGGGGCTGAAAACCGCCCTGGCCGTGGCCGCCGCCTGCACGATCGCGGGGGCGGCGGTGCTGATGCTTGGCATGAGGAAGGACAAGGCGGACGCGATTTCTGACTAGGAGGTCATCTATATATGAAGCAAATCCTTATTATCGGCGGCGGGGCGGCTGGCCTCGCCTGCGCTGTGGCGGCGGCCCAGGCCGGGGCCAGGGTGACGGTGCTGGAAAAGCGCGGCTCCGCCGGAGGCAACGGGCGCTATGCCGAGGGTGTGTTCGGCGCGGGCAGCCGCCTGCAAAAGCGGAACAACATCGACGCCGACCCGGACGTTTTGTTCCGGGAGGCCATGGAGTTTTCCCACTGGAAGGCGGACGGGCGGCTGACAAGGGCGCTGATAGACGCCTCCGGCCCCACCGTGGACTGGCTGGCGGACATGGGGGTTCCCTTCACGCGGGTGCTTCACCATATGCCAAACCAGTCGCCGGAGGTGTTCCACATGGCCTACCCCGCCCCCACCGGGGCGCGGGTCATGGAGGTGCTGAAAGCCCAATGCGCCGCCCTGGGGGTGGACATCCGCCTGAACGCCCGGTGCCTTTCCCTGACCATGGAAAACGGCGCTGTCACCGGCGCGGAGGCGGAGACAGACGGCGAGCGCACCAAGTTCCAGGCGGACAGCGTACTCATTGCCACCGGGGGCTTCGCCGGAGACCCGGACAAAATGCGGGCCATGATTCCTGGCTGTGAGCCGGGGGCTTATATGCACCTGAAGGGGATTCCCATGGCCGGGGATGGCCTGACCCTGGCAGAGAGCGCCGGGGCCTCCATTGTGAAGGATATCGCCATCGAGGGCTGCGCCCCGGTATTTAAGGGCCGGAGCGAGATAACCGGCCTGATACGCCGGGAGGACTGCCTGTGGGTCAACGCCCTGGGCCGCCGCTTCTGTGACGAGAGCATATGCCAGAACTTCATTCTGGGCCAAAACGCCGTGGCCCGCCAGCCGGGGAAAATGTGCTGGGCCATTCTGGACAGTGAAGCTCTCCGCCGAGCCTATGAGGGTCTGCCCCCCATGATGGCTGACCCCGCCATCACGGAAAACGGCATGACTGAGCTGTACACGGCGCTGGAAAAGGAGCTTGCCGCCGGGAGCGTGTTCCAGGGGGACAGCCTGGAAGCGCTGGCCCAGGCCGCCGGAATCGACCCGGAGACGCTGACCCAGGAGGTAGCGGATTATAACGCCGCCTGCGCCCAGGGTCACGACGGGCTGTTTGCCAAGGACAGGCGGTATTTAAAGCCCATAAACAAGGCCCCCTATTACGCCGTGCGGGCAGGCATGGACATCATCACCACCCACGGGGGCGTGGCCGTCAGCGACCATATGCAGGTCATCCGGCCCTCCGGCCAGCCCATCCCCGGTCTGTACGCCGCGGGAATTGACATTTCCGGCGTGGACTCCGGGGACTACAGCGTCACCCTGTCCGGCCACGCCTTTGGCTTCTCCCTGGCAGGGGGCCGTCTGGCGGCAGCGGAAATGATGTTAAATTAATAATTTTGAAAATATTCATAGTTTTCCTGAATAAAACTATTGATATTCATCGTCTTTAGGCGTACCATACGTTCGTTGATGAAAATATTCTATTGAATTTTATTGTATATGGAGGAAACAAACCAATGTCTGACATCAAAAAAGTAGTTCTTGCCTATTCCGGCGGCCTGGATACATCCATCATCATCCCCTGGCTGAAGGAGCATTATAATAACTGCGAGGTCATTGCCGTGGCCGCGAACGTGGGCCAGGGCGACGAGCTGGAAGGTCTGGAAGAGAAGGCCATCAAGACCGGCGCTTCCAAGCTGTATGTGCTGGATCTGACGGACGACTATGTGGACAACTACATCATCCCCGCCATGAAGGCCGGAGCCATTTATGAGGAATACCTCCTTGGCACCAGCCATGCCCGGCCCTGCATCGGCAAGGCCCTGGTGGAGGTGGCCCTCAAGGAGGGCGCGGACGCCATCGCCCACGGCTGCACCGGCAAGGGCAACGACCAGGTGCGGTTTGAGCTGGCCATCAAGCACTTCGCTCCCAACATGAAGATCATCGCCCCCTGGCGTGAGTGGGACATCAAGAGCCGGGACGAGGAGATCGACTACGCCGAGGCCCATCACATTCCCCTGCGTATCAGCCGGGAGACCAACTATTCCAAGGACAAGAACCTCTGGCACCTGTCCCATGAGGGTCTCGACCTGGAGGATCCCGCCAACGAGCCACAGTATGAGAAGGAGGGCTTTTTGGAAATGAGCGTCTCCCCCATCCAGGCCCCGGACAAGCCCACCTATGTGACCATCGACTTTGAAAGGGGCGTTCCCGTGGCCCTGGACGGCGTGAAGATGAGCGCCAAGAACATCATCTATCAGCTCAACGCCATCGGCGGCGCCAACGGCATCGGCCTGCTGGACATCGTAGAAAACCGGCTGGTCGGCATGAAGTGCCGGGGCGTTTACGAGACGCCGGGCGGCGCGATTTTGTACAAGGCCCACAGCGTCCTGGAGAGCATCTGCCTGGACAAAATGACCGCCCACGAGAAGCAGAAGCTGTCCATCACCTTCGCGGAGCTTGTGTATAACGGCCAGTGGTTCACCCCCCTGCGGGAGGCTCTCTCCGCCTTTGTGGACAAGACCCAGGAGAAAGTCACCGGCACTGTGCGGCTGAAGCTCTACAAGGGCAATATGATAAACGCCGGTGTCACCAGCCCCTACAGCCTGTATTCCGAGAAGATCGCCACCTTCGGCGAGTCCGATTACAACCAGGCCGACGCCCAGGGCTTCATTAACCTCTATGGTCTTCCCATCCAGGTGCAGGCCATGGTGGATGCCCAGAACCATGAATAATCTCTGGGGCGGCGCGGTAGCCGAGGCCGCTAAGACCCTGAACTCCTCCATTGCCGTAGACAGCCGTATGTGGCGGGGGGACATCCAGGGTTCCCTGGCCCACAGCGCCATGCTGACAGCCCAGGGCATCCTCTCTCCGGAGGACGGCCAGGCCATCCAGGCAGGGCTGACCGGCATACTGAAGGATATTGAAAGCGGCGCGCTGCAAATCGACATGGGCGCGGAGGACATCCACACCTTTGTGGAAATGGAGCTGACCGCCCGCATTGGGGACGCGGGCAAGCGCCTGCACACCGCCCGCAGCCGGAACGACCAGGTGGCCACAGACCTGCGCCTCTACCTCCGCAATCAGGAGGACGAGCTGGTCTCTCTGATCCATGACGTGATAAAGGCCCTGCGGGACAAGGCGGCGGAGTACGCGGACGCGGTAATGCCGGGGTACACCCACCTCCAGCGGGCGCAGCCCGTCACTCTGGGCCATTACCTGTGCGCCTATGCTATGATGCTGACCCGGGACGCCGGGCGGGTGAAGGACGCGAGAGTCCGCCTGAATCAATGCCCCCTGGGAGCCTGTGCGTTAGCTGGTACCACCTTCCCCACAGACAGAGCCATGACCGCCGCTGCCCTGGGCTTTGACGGCCCCTGTCTGAACAGCATGGACGCGGTCTCTGACCGGGACTTCTGCGTGGAGCTGATGAGCGCCTGCAGCCTTATTATGACCCACCTGAGCCGTCTTTCCGAGGAGCTGGTGCTGTGGTCCAGCCTGGAATTTGGCTTTGTCACCCTGCCGGAGGGCTTTGTCACCGGCTCCTCCATCATGCCCCAGAAGAAAAACCCGGACATGGCGGAGCTGATTCGGGGCAAGACGGGCCGGGTCTACGGCGACCTGACCGCCCTGCTGACCGTTTTGAAGGGTCTGCCCCTTGCCTATAACAAGGATATGCAGGAGGACAAGCAAGCCGTCTTTGACGCGGTGGACACGGTGAAGCTGTGCCTGTCCGTCATGGCCCCCATGGTGGCCGGTATGACCCCCCACCCAGAGGCCATGCGCCGCGCCGCTGGAACCGGCTTTATAAACGCCACGGACTGCGCCGACTGGCTGGTGGCCCACGGCGTCCCCTTCCGGGAGGCCTACGGCATCGCCGCCGGTCTTGTCCACGCGGGAACACCTTTAGAGGACGTTCCCCTGGAAACTTATAAAGCCGCCTGCCCCGCCTTCGACGAAACCATCTACGACGCCGTGGACCTGGACAACTGCGTCCGCCGCCGCAATCTCCCCGTAGCGGAGGAAATCGCGTTTTTGGATGGGTTTTTAGCCGAGAATTGATAAAATCACGCACCCACAGAGCCGCCCATTGATTCGGGGCGGCTCTGTATCTATAGTTCCGACTGCCCCCATTGCCGCAGACCATAAACAATCCCTTTGCCAAAAAAGCGGGCAAAGGGATTGTCTTTTTCTTTTATAAATACTGCACTGGTATGACCCGATCCTCTCCTTTTAGGGTGACAGGATTATCATACAGGCAGACCACGCCGCCGGGGCCGCGTTTTTTGTCCGTCAGCTTATCCAGAACGCCGAAGCTGGCTATATCCCGGACGGACGGGTCAGCGTGCTTTTTTATCTCAATGGGATAGAGGGTGTTGTCCTGCTCTATCAGCAGGTCAATTTCTCTCTTGTCCTTGTCCCAGTAAAAATACAGCGGCGGATCCAGCACGCCCTGATTGTAATAGCTTTTCAGTACCTCCCCTATGACAAAGCTCTCAAAAAACGCCCCCGCCATGGCGCCGTTTTTCAGAACCTCCGGGGTGTTCCATTTCGTCAGATACGCCGCCAGGCCGGTGTCCAGAAAATAGAGCTTCGGCGTCTTTACGGCGCGATTGGTCAGGTTGTTGGAATAGGGCTGTAAAAGATACACAATATTGGATGCCATCAAAATGGATAACCAGCGATCCGCCGTGGGCTGACTGACGCCCACATCGTTGGCGGCGGACTGTAAATTGAGCATCTGCCCCGTTCGGCTGGCTATCACGCTCATAAAGCGGGTGAATTTTATCTCATCCCCCACCTGGGCCAATTCCCGCACATCCCGCTCGATATAAGTTCGGACATACGCGCCATAAAACATTTGCCAGTCAAAGTCAGGATTCACACACAGCTCCGGCATACACCCCCGATGTATCATTTCCCATATCTGGTCATAGGCTGCCGGAGAGGGCTGGCGTTTTCGCCGGGAAAAGTAATCGTCCGTCGGCAAAAACGGATCACGAAAATCACATCCCGTCCTCTCCCGCAGGGACAGGCCCAAAAGAGTCAGCATTCCCAGCCGCCCCGCAAGGGATTCACTGACATTTTTCATCATTTGAAACTGCTGGGAGCCGCACAGATAAAACTGCCCCTTTTTACGCTCCCGGTC
>JAJQFY010000219.1 GCA_021200935.1 Oscillospiraceae bacterium | reverse complement strand
ATTATAAAGTTGTCAGAAATAAAGCACGAGGTGTCATGAACTATGGTGAAACTGTATATCGACGGGCGGGAAATAGAAGCCGCGGAGGGGCAGTCCGTTTTGGACGCGGCCCTGGCTGCGGATATCTATATCCCTCATCTGTGTTCCCATCCCGATTTGCCGGTGCAGTCCAACTGCAAGCTGTGCGTAGTGAATGTGGAAGGGAAGGAAGGCGCCGTCTGCTCCTGCGAGCTGAAAGTGCAGGAGGGAATGCGCGTCACGACCAAGAGCGACGATCTGATGCACCGCCGCCGGATGGCCATGGAGCTTATGCTGGCCGGTCATCCCCATGACTGCACGGGCTGCAAGCGGTTCGGCAAATGCGAGCTGCAAACCCTGATGCAGTACCTGAGCGTGGTTCACGCCCGTATGCATCATGTAATCAAAAACTGCAACAACATCAATACCGTGAACCCCATCGTCAGCCGTGAAATGGAGCGCTGCATTCAGTGTGGCCGCTGCGTGCGGGCCTGCCGGGATCTGCGTGAGGTCGGCATTTTGCAGTACAACAAGAAAAACGGCGAGGTCTACATCGGCACGGAGGGCGACGTCCCCCTGGCGGAGGCGGGCTGCCGCTTCTGCTCCGCCTGCGTGGCCGTATGCCCCACCGGCGCCCTGACCGATATGCCGGGTCTGTTCCGGGAGGACGTACCCGCCGAGCAGAGCATCGTCCCCTGCCAGGTGGAATGCCCCGCCCATATCGACATCCCCGCCTATATCCGGGCGGTGAAGGAAGGCCGCTATACCGACGCGGTGGGCATCATCCGGGAGAAGGTGACGTTCCCCCACACCCTGGGCTACATCTGCAACCACCTGTGCGAGACCGGGTGCAAGCACAAGGCCCTGGGCGAGCCGCTCGCCATCCGGGATCTGAAGCGCTTCGCCGTGGAAAACGACAAGGATCAGACCTGGAAGACCAAGGGCTTCCACAAGCCCCGCACCGGCAAAAAGGTCGCCGTTATCGGCGGCGGCCCCTGCGGCATGACCGCCGCCTATTACCTCAACAAGCTGGGCCACGACGTGAAGGTCTTTGAAAAGCGTCCTCAGCTTGGCGGCCCCATGACCAGCGGTATGCCCTCCTATCGTCTGCCCCTGGAGGCGGTGCAGGAGGAGCTTCAGTACATCGTGGACTCCGGCGTGGACTATGAGTGCAACCGGGAGATCTCCGACGTGGCGGCCCTGAAAAAGGACTACGACGCGGTGCTGATCGCCGCCGGTGTGTCCAAGGGCAAGAAGCTGCCCATCCCCGGCTCCGACTTCAAGCAGGTCTACTGCGCCATCGACATTCTGGCGGAGATCCACGCCGGGGAGAGCATGGAAAAGCTTGGCAAGACCGTCTGTATCATCGGCGCCGGTTCCGTGGGCTATGACTGCGCCCGCACCCTGGTCCGCAAGGGTCTCACCGTGAACCTGGCCTGCCTGGAAAAGGGCGACAAGATCCTGGCCGACGAGGAGGATCAGGTGCAGGGCCGTGAGGAGGGCATCATCTCCTTCCCCGGGCGCTCCTTCGAGGCCATCGAGGGTACCCCCGACCAGGTCACGGGCCTGCGGGTACATACGGTCATCTCCTCCACCTACGACAAGGCCACAGGCCGCGTCACCGAGGTGGCGGAGGAGGGCAGCCAGATGGTCATCCCCTGCGACTCCGTCATCTTCGCCACCGGCCAGCGCCCCGGCCTGGACGACTTTGAAAACTTCGGCATCGACCTGTCCCGGGGCTTCCCCATCAACCCCGCCAACGGCAAGCCGGAGCATATCACCAGCCTGGAGGGCATGTTCGCCGCGGGCGACGTGATCACCGGCATCAGCTTCGTCATCAAGGCCATTGCCCAGGCCCGGGAGGTGGTTCCCATCGTTGACCAGTATCTGGGCGGCGACGGCCAGATCGACGAGACGCTGGTGGAGCGCACCCTGAACCCTGCCATCGGCAAGGTGGAGGACTTCGCCAAGCTGCCCCGCGTGGAAATGGATCTGCTCACCCCGGAGGAGCGCCTTGCGAACCCGGATCAGTCCGTCTTCACCACCTATAGCTGCCAGCAGGCCGGCTGCGAGGCCCAGCGCTGTCTCCAGTGCGATCTGCGCCGGGAGATCAAGCAGAATCGCCTGTGGACTGAGTATTCCATCAAATAAGGAGGCCGGGAGAAATGTATCAAGAAGAAAATTCCTATACCATCCCCTCCAAGGACACCCTTCAGCCGGGTATGTGTCCTGTGAAGTGGGCGCTGGATATCGCCAAGAACACCCGCGAGGGTACGGACGGCAAAAACGTCATGGGCCGGGACGGCATGACCCAGCTCACCCAGATCTTGACCGATCTTACCACCGGCAACGCGGAGGACGACGACCTGGATCTGGTGCGTGAGATCTGCAACGTGATCATCACCACCCCCGGCTGCGACATCTCCGCCCAGGCCGCCGGGAACATCCTCTGGAGCCTGGAGAACAACACTATCGAGTGGAACAACCACCGGCGCAAGCGCTGCGCCACCCAGGAGTGCTACCAGAGCGCTGCCCCCGCCGCAGGCCCCGCAGAGGGCCGTCAGCGCCGCCGCCGCAGAGGCGCCAGCGCCGCCACGGAGGAGTAAAACCAACCCAAACAGCAAACTGCGGGAGACGAAAGCCGTCTCCCGCAGTTTTGTTTGTACAGGCGTTTTTCCGCCTTACCCCGCGTCGTCCGTGTCGTAGCTTTCCAGCACCTCCAGGAGCTGGTCTACCATCTCCTCGTCGGCCAGGCGGAATTTTATCTCCACCCGGCGGCTGGCGTCCGCGTCCACGGTGCCGTCGCTGGCGTAGATGGGGCTGCTCCAGGAGCGCCCGCTGACGGACACCAGCTCCCGCACCAGGCTGACCAGGTCGGCGCTGAATATATCCTGGTCGTCGTCCAGGCAGTAGGCGGCCACGGAGGCGGCCCGGGCCTGGCTCAGCTCCAGGTTGTAGATATAGGAGCCGGAGGTGTCTGTGTGGCCCTCGATGATGATTTCAGAGATATAGTCAACGTACTCATCGGACAGCACCACGTCGAAATAGGCGGGCAGGAAGGCGGCCAGGGTGGCCTTGCCCTCCTCGCTCAGGCCAGAGCTGTTGTAGTCGAACAGCACGCTGGAATCTAAGGTGATGGCCCCGGTCTGGGAATCCACGGAAAGGCTCAGGTCGGTGTTGGTGAAGGCGTCGGACAGGGCGGCGATGATCTCCTTCTTCACCCCGATGATCTCCTCGATCTGGGCCTGCTGGCTGGCCAGGGCCGCCTCCTGATCCTGAATCTGGTTTTCCTTTTCCTCCAGCTCCTCCTGCTGCTGGGCCAAAAGGAGCAGGGCGTCCTCCAGCTCCAGCTCCCGGGCGTCCAGGGCCTCTTGGGCCGCGTCCAGATCCGCCTGCTGCTCATCCAGGAGCGCCTGCTGCTCGTCCAGCAGGGCCTGCTGGGCCTCGGTCAGGTCGATGTACCCCAGCTTCTCGGAGATCTCCTCCTCCAGCTCGGCCTCCCGCTGCTGAAGCTCCAGCTCGCTGGCGTCGTAGGAGTTTTTCACCTGCATCAGCACAAACAGCGTGCCGCAGATGATAAGGATGAACATCAGCAGCACCCCGGCCATCATGTCGGAGTAGGACTGCCAGTAGGATACCTCCTGAAATTCCGTGGGCTTTCGGTTTCGTCTAGCCATAGAAGTACCTCCTCACCGGTTGATCCGATGCTCTAGGTCGGCGTTAAAGCGGGACAGGCTCCTCTGGGTGTCGGACACGGCCTTCAAAAGCAGCTTCAGCTCCGCGTCGATGCTCTTGGCGGAGGACTTGATGTCCCCGTCCAGGGAATTGACGGTCTTGGGCATGGCCCGGAGGGACTGGGCCACGCTGGTGACGACGGAGGCTGTGTGGTTCAGGCTGTCGTTCAGGCGGGCCAGGCTGTCGTCCATCTGGGCCAGGCTGTCGCTGACGCTGCGGGACATGACCCCGTCCAAATCCCCGGCGGCCCGCTCCAGCCTCGCGGCGGCGGCGTTGATGTCGGTGGTGACGGCCCCGGCCATCTCCTTCACGGACTGGGCGGCCCCCGCCATCTGGCGGCCCGCCTCCACCGTCTGCTGGGTGCTGGCACGCTGGGAGGATTCCATCTGGTCGGCCATCCGCTGGATGGACTGGGCCACCACCAGGCTCTTGTCCATGCTGGCGGCGGCGGTCTGGGCGGCGGCGGACATGGAGTGCACCAGGCTGTCCTCTGTCTCGTGGTGCTGCCGGTAATCCTCCATAAAGCTCTCCATTCCCTGCACCACCGTGGTCTGGGCGCCGGTCAGGGACTGGATGGTCTCCGTGTAGGCGCTCATGGTGCGTATCATGTCCTGGCAGTAGGTCTGGGTCTGGGCCAGATCCCGGCCCGTTTTGCCAATGCTTTCAGACATGGTGCGGAAGCTGTCGATGGTGTCCTTCTCCCACCGGGTCAGATCCTCCGTCCGGGCCTTGAGCTGCACAAAAATGCTGCCCATGGCGGTGTTCATGTTTTCCAGGAAGTAGCGCACCACCTTGTCCATGCCGGAGCGCTGATCCTCGATGGACACGGTGACGTAATTGTTCAGGCTGTCCTGGAGCTGCTGCACCATAGGCTGCATCAGGCTGATGATCGACTCGCTGACCTGGTCGCCTACGCTGGCGCCGAACCGCTCCAGGGCGGCGTTCTGCTCCGACTGCATACGGAGCATGGCGTTTTCCGCCGCGTGTTCGTTGCTGGGCCGCACCCGCTCGGTGTAGACGTCCTGGAAGTCCCGCAGGGCCTGCACGCTGTTGCGGACAAGATGCTTATAGACCAGGTTAAACAGCAGAGAATAGATAAGGCCGAAGATGGAGGTCAGAAAGGCGATCTTAATGCCCGCCATCAGGGCCTGGGTGCTGGACTGCATCAGGTCTACGGAGGAGGCGTCGAAGTTCCGCAGGCCGTACACCAGGCCGATGAAGGTGAACAGAATGCCAAGGCCGCTCATAATGCCCCCGAGCTGGTCGCAGAAGGGCTTGTTCACCGCGCTGTATATTACGTCCTCGTCGATGTAGTCCTCAATGTCGCAGTCGGCGGTCAGGGCGTTCTGCCGCTGAAGCCGCTGCACCTCCTGAATGTAGGCGGCGTACCGCTCGTCCAGGCGGCGGCAGCCAAAGGGGGCCATGTCCCGGCTGTACCTGGCCCACAGGTTTTTCTGATCCTCCCCGGAGGCGCGGATGTCCCGGGTCACGGAGTCCAGCGCCCAAACCGTCTTGGCCTCCGGGCGGGCGCAGGTCTCGAAGTAGATGACCAGAAACAGCACGGCAATGGCGTCAAAGGCCAGGTTGATGGCGAAATCTACCCAGCTATCGCCGGTGTGGGTCCAAAAGAATACCCCCAGAGACACCACGAATACCAGCAGAAACAGCAGTCGGCTGAGCAGGTTCCAGGTCTTAATGTGCTTTCCCTTAATTATAAATCCTCCCGTATGAATTTTTGCGGGCGCGTCTGTTCGACGCGAAAGCGGAAAATCCGCTTTCTTTTATTGTATCACATTTGGCAATATGGTACAATGGATAATCATGCAGGAGGGGCCTCCGCCCTGACCTGCCCTTCCATGATACGGCGTAATTATGAAATTAGTATGAAATGACCACGGATTCCGGCAAAATTTCAGAGAAACCGGCGATTTTATGGAAAAAATAGGAAAAGCGAGGAGAAATCATGTTCCGAATTGGATGTCATATATCCGCCGCCGGGGGCTACCTGGCCATGGGCAAGCGGGCGGACGCCCTGGGGGCCAGCACCTTTGCCTTCTTCACCAGAAACCCCCGGGGCGGGGCGGCCAAGGCCATCGACCCGGCGGATGTGGCCGCCTTCCACAGATTCTGCCAGGAGCGGGACATAGGCAGCCTGGTGGCCCACGCCCCCTATACCCTGAACCCCTGCGCGGCCAAGGAGAACGTCCGGGAGTTTGCCCTTATGACCTTTCAGGACGATTTGCAGCGGATGGAAAACACCCCCGGCCAGTACTATAACTTCCACCCCGGCAGCCATGTGGGCCAGGGGGCGGAGGTTGGCATCGAAAAGACGGCGGAGGTACTGAACCAGGTGCTGTTTCCCGCCATGACAACCACCGTCCTGCTGGAAACCATGGCCGGGAAGGGCAGCGAGCTGGGGGGCCGCTTTGAGGAGCTGCGGGCTATCATCGACCGGGTGGAGCTGAACGATAAGCTGGGGGTCTGCCTGGACACCTGCCACATCTGGGACGGGGGCTACGACGTGGTGAACGACCTGGACGGGGTGCTGGGGGAATTTGACCGGGTCATCGGCCTGGACAGGCTGAAGGCCGTCCATCTCAACAACAGCAAAAATCCCCTGGGCGCGAAGAAGGACAGGCACGCGAAGCTGCTGGAGGGGGTGTTTCCCCTGGAGGCCATCGCCCGCATTGTCACCCATCCTGTCCTGGAAAATCTGCCCTTTATCCTGGAAACCCCCAACGAGGAGGCGGGCTACGCGGAGGAGATCGCCCTCTGCCGCCGTCTCCATGCCGGGGAGCGCGCATAGAAAGGCCCCCGTCCGGCAACACTAAGGGCCGGGTGATGAAACGGTGAAGCAGAATTTTGCCAACGGGGAGGGCATCCCCCTGGGCTTCGGCATGGCCCTGGCCCAAAACCCGGACGCCATGGACGCGTTCGCGGGCCTCACAGAGGATCAGCGGCGGCAGGTGCTGGAAAAGACAGGCCGCATCCGCTCCAAGGAGGAAATGCGCTCCTATGTGGATTCTCTGGTAGACCCAGGCTGGAAGTAATCATCCGCGCCGGTGTCGCGGATGAGGGGCTGCGGCCTGCGGACGACGTAACACTAGCCACTAGCCACTAATCACTGCACAAAAAGCCGGGCGCGGGAGCGTCCGGCTTTTTGTGCTTGCTTTAGGGCGTTGTATCAACAATCGTTGAACGAAAAGCGGCGGCTGAAAATATGCCGGAGGCCCCGCCGTCCTGATTGGGACGGCGGGGCCTTGCTGCGTTTGATAGGATTTTCAGGCTGCCTGCTCGAACTGGCTGTTATACAGCTCCGCGTAGAAGCCATTGAGCTTCAGAAGCTCCTCATGACTGCCCTGCTCCACAATGTCGCCGTCCCGCATGACCAGGATGACATCGGCGTTCTTGATGGTGGACAGGCGGTGGGCTATGACGAAGCTGGTGCGCTTATTCGTCAGCGCATCCATGGCCTGCTGGGTTATCATTTCCGTCTTGGTGTCCACGCTGGAGGTGGCCTCGTCCAGAATCAGCATGGGGCTGTTCTGAATCATGGCCC
>JAJQFY010000009.1 GCA_021200935.1 Oscillospiraceae bacterium | reverse complement strand
CAGCGGTGGAAAAGGCCATCGGGGAGACCGTGGCCTCCCTGGTGGAGGATGGGGACACGATTCAGCTTGGCATCGGCGGTATTCCCAACGCCGTGGGCATGTTTCTGAAGGACAAGCACGACCTGGGCATCCACACAGAGATGTTCACCACGGCCCTGATGGAGCTGATACAGTGCGGCGCGGTAAACGGCGAGCGAAAGACCGTGGACAAGGGCATCCACCCCTGCGCGTTCGTGGAGGGAGAGGCGGAGCTGTACGACTTTGTGTCCCGGAACAAGAACATCGTCCTGCGGGCTGCGCCGGAAATTGTAGACCCCTTCATTGTAGCCCAGCATGATCACATGACCGCTATCAACACCTGCGTTGAAATCGACCTGACCGGCCAGGTGGCCTCGGAATCCGTTGGCTGGCGGCAGATCTCCGGGGCGGGCGGGGCCTTCTGCTTCGCCTATGGTACCTTCCGGGCCAAGCACGGGAAAAACATCCTGGCCTTCCAGTCCAAGACAAAACGGGGAGATTACAAGATCAAAAGCCAGCTGACGCCGGGGGCCATTGTTACCATTCCCCGGAACTATGTGGATTATATCGTCACAGAATACGGCGTAGCCCGGCTGAAGGGCTGCACCGTCTCCGAGCGGGTCAGACAGCTTATCGCTATCGCCCACCCCGACCAGCGCCAGGAGCTGACGGAGCAGGCCAGAGCAATGCTGATGATTTGAGACTATCTTCAAGAATTAGATGTCCTTCATAAGTTTCTCATATGTTGCCGCGTTTTCTCACGTTACAGGAGGCTATGCGCCAGCCTCCTGTAATGTGAGGACGTGTAAGGAAGAAAAATTGATATAGATAAGTTCCATAAAATTTCTTCATATGTCACCCTCCTTTCATGTTGCAGGGAGTCATTGGACGGCTCTCTGCAATGTGAGAGCGGAAAATGGCGCTTGAATTATTTGGTGTTTCTCATCATTATGTCCCTCCTCTTTTCGCGTTGCGGGGAGCTGTTCTGCTCAGTTTCCCGTAATGTGGAGGGAATATCGGACAAATTTTATATAGATCACATCTTCACTTCCAGATTCCTTTCCCGTTGCGGAGGACCTTCGTCGGCCCTCCGCGATGTGAAAAACAAAGGAGCAATTTACATGAAATCATATTCCCATATATTTTCCCCCATCCGGGTGGCGGGGTCAGTGCTGAAAAACCGCATCATCTCCGCACCCAGCACCATACAAACATCCTCCAGCGGCCAGCCCTATCCCACCGAAGAGGCTATCCGCTTTTTTGAACAGCGTGCTGCAAGTGGTGCAGGACTTGTCACCTGCGCCGGGGCCAGTATCGGCGGCAGCTATGACGATGGCAAGCACTGCTCCTGGGACTTAAAGGTGCCGAATCATACGAACCGGCTCTGCGACCTGGCCGGACGTATCCATCTCTACGGGGCCAAATGCACCATGGAACTTATCGGTATCTTCCCGGACGGCTACACTGTTTCCGACGGCTGCTCTATCATGGGCGGGCCACCGGAGGGCCGGGAGATACCCAAGGACAAAATGGAGTGGTTCAAGAATGAATATATAGAGGCATCATTGGCGATCAAGGCGGCGGGCTTCGACGGCGTCATGCTCCATTTCGGACATTCCATCCCTATTGCCCAATTTCTGTCGCCGTATACGAACAAACGGTTGGATGAGTATGGCGGTTCCACGAAAAACCGCTGCCGCTATCCTGTAGAAATTTTGGAGGGCATCCGCAAGGCTGTCGGCCCGGATTTCATCATCGACGTGCGTATGTCCGGCACGGAGTTCCAGCAGGGCGGTATCGATCTGGATGAGGGTTTGCGAATCGCCAAGCAGTTCCAGCCCTACTGTGACATTATCCAGGCCAGCGCCGGTATGCACAACCCCGACTGGATGACCTGGACGCACCCCTGCGGCTTCCTGCCTCCGAATCCCAATGTGTTCATTGCCGAGCATTTCAAAAAGAGCGGCTGCCTGAATCAGTGCTATGTATCCGCCATCGGCGGCATCACCAGTCTGGACGACTGCGAGGATATACTTTCTCAGGGCAAGGCGGATTTCGTTGTTGTGGCACGGGAATTTTTTGCTGACCCGGAGTGGATTCATAAGGCTGTGGAAGGGCATGGAGAGGACGTAGTTCCCTGCATCAAGTGTATGCGCTGCCACGATTCCGATAACTATGGGCAATACATGGTCTGTGCGGTGAATCCACGCTGTGGTCAGGAGGACGCCGTGGCAAAAATTCCCCAGCCTGCCGCGAAGAAAAAGGTAGCGGTGATCGGCGGCGGCCCCGCCGGTATGTATGCGGCCCTGGAATGTGACCGGCTGGGCCACAGTGTCACACTATTTGAGAAACAGGCCCACTTGGGCGGACTTCTGGAGTATGCCGACCATGTCAGTTTCAAGTGGCCTCTGGCGAATTATAAAAATTGGCTCATCGCCCAGCTTGAAAAGAGCAATGTAACTATCTGCCTGAACACGGAAGCTACCCCGGAAATGACCGAGGGCTTTGACGGCGTTATTGCCGCCCTCGGTTCACAGCCGGTGATACCGAAATTCATCCCCGGCACGGAAAACGCCCGCACCGCCGTGTCCGCTTATGGACATGAGGACGAGTTGGGCCAAAAGATCGTCATCATCGGCGGCGGTCAGGTGGGCCTGGAGACAGCGGTCCATCTTCAGCGCCTGGGGTTGGATGTGACCCTGCTGGAAATGCTGCCCCAGCTTGCGGGGGACGCCAGTAAGACCCACCGGGATGAGCTGATGGTGGAGGTGCGTGATCACGCTGACCACATCCATGTGCTTACCGGGGCGAAATGCACCGGCATCGAACCTGGCCTTGTCCGCTATGAGCGGGAAGGGGAGGCGGCGGCCGTTAAGACAGACAGCGTGCTGCTGGCTGTGGGCCTGCGGCCCCAGCGGGAGCAGGCGGACGCATTCATGCACACGGCGGACAGCTTCTTTGAGATCGGCGACTGCGTGAAGGCCCGCACCGTGGAATGGTGTACCCGCGAGGGCCTGGCCGCGGCGCTGAATATATAATTTTTTGCTGGCAGAGCGCGTGAGCGCTTTGACGGATATTCATTCCCTTATCTACACAGAACGAAACAAACCCACTTACTACGACGCTTTTGAAAGGAGCATCCATGAGAAAAACATCTAAATTTATCTCCCTGGTCACAGTACTGGCTATGGTGCTGGCGCTGTTCTGCGTTCCGGCCCTGGCAGCAGACGAGGACACGGCCACGGTGTATACCTTTGACACTGTGACAGTGAATGAGGACGGCACGGTGGACGGCGTGGAAGGAGAACACTTGACCATGGTCGTGGACGGCGTGGAGACGGAGATGGAGCCGGGAACCTATGAGGGCGACATCACCATCACCGCTACTCCGACGTTCACTCTGACCACTGATGTCTCTACTGCCAGCGATGAAGCCGACGCCTCTGCCAGCGGTGAAAGCAGCGGAGAGATCAACATGTCTGCCAGCGGAGAGGCCAGTGGCGAGACGGACGCCTCTGCCAGCGGTGAAACCGAAGGATCTGAGGAATCCACTGGCATCACGCGTTCCCCGCTGGGGGACGAGGTCGTTGACACCAGCGGCCTGGACGATTACCGCACTGCCATCTATGTGGACGGGAACGGCCTGAGCGAAACTTATTCTGTACTTGCTGCCCTTCAGACTGGCGAGGCGGATGACGAGGGCGCTTCGGACATTACCATCACCGCCACCAGCGATACTTTGCCGGTGTCGTAGTGAAGGGGACGGAGTACACTGTAGACAATGCCACCATTATTCAGGACACTGATTCCGACGGCAGCCAGGTCAACGATGCTGACGGCCTTGGTGCGGCAGTCATCGCCTATGGCAGCGGCACAAAGCTGACCATCAGCAATTCCTATATCGAAACCACCGGAGCCGGTAAATCTGCCCTCTATATCGGCGGCGGCGCGGATGTAATCGTGAAAAACTCCACCCTGATCGCCAACTCCGGCACCCTGTATGATACCTATATGTCCTCTGCCAACACCAGCGGGATGCTTTCCTCTCCCTGGATTCTTGGCGTGGATAATGCACGGGGCAACGCCCGCACTGTTAGTATGGTTGGCGCGGGAAGCACGGAGACCTTTGTGGACTCCACCGTTATTGCTGCCGGCTGGGGCGCTATGTCTACAGATATGGGCTCTTACCTGCGTATGGACGTGATAAATACCACGGTTGAAGCAGAGACTGGCTATGCTGCGTTCGCTATCTCTCGGATTCAGGAGACCTATTATGGTTCCACCTTGACCTCCGGGGTCATCGGAATGATCATGATGGGCGGCCAGGCCGACTTTACCTCCTATACAGGCGGCGAGGTGATCACCATCAAGCGTATGGAGGCCAGCGGCGAAGGAAAGGATTCCTACTATGGCGCGGAGACCGACGAAGTGATCACTGAGGTGGTCAGCGAACAGGTCGCCGAGGGAGAGACGGTTACTTCTTCCATCACCACCGATGGTGTTGGTTTTGAGATGCACACCATGATGGGCAGCGACGCTGTCAACGGTGTTACCCTGCGGGATGGTACCAGCCTGGAGACCGGCGAGGCCGCATTTGTGGTAAAATCCGGCTTCGGTGAGGTAACGGTAGATGATGCTACCATCACCTTGAACGCCAGTAAGTATACCGGCGAGACAGTGTTCCTTCAGGTCATGGATAACGATGACGCCTTTGCGGGAGAGAGTGCCGGAACCAGCTTCGATGAGTATTTCTGGGAGCCTGCAGGCTGGTCCTTCCAATTCGGAACCTTGGATCAGGATGAATGGGAAGACGGCCAGTATGACACTATGGACTATGGCACCGAGGGCGGTTCCAATTACGGTCAGTGGACTGTCACGGTTGATCTAACCGATACCGACATTGAGGGGGATATGTGGAACTCCAGCGGCTACTGGAACCAGGGAGCCAGCCTGATGCAGGTCAGCATTGGTGAAGGTGCTACAGTCACCGGCGTTATCTCCTCCGGTGCGTATCAGCACTATGCCAAGACCTATGAGGTAGGGCTGTATGGCTACTACGAGGCCACCGGCGTTGACCTGGAGGACAACACCTGGTACAATACCTACAGCGGCACCTGGGATAATGTCGATTATATCAGCATCGTTGTGAACACACCCTATTACTACGGCGCGAACGGCACCGAGATCACCATCACTGATGGCGGCGTGTGGAATGTTACCGACACCAGCTTTGTCACTGCTCTGAGCGTGGACGGCGGTGAAATCAACGGTGTGGCCGGTATCTATAAGGTGACTGTCACTGTGGAAGATATGGACAATCAGGCAGGCACCGTTACCGTGGCCTCCTGTGAGCAGGTAGAGTGGGATGGTGGCGACATCAACATCGCGGCTGAAGACAACACCACTCTGTATGTCATCGTTCCCGAAGGCAGCGACATTGACGACATTATCGTCGTGGGCGAGAGCCTGGGTTATGCCGCAGAGGAATACGAGGGCCAATACTTCGGTTCCTTCTATGTAGTCGGTGAAGGCGTTCTGGAGACTCCTCTCGATTACTAATTCATTCGTCTCTCCTATTATAATAATGTAGACATAAAGCAGACACAGTAACCTGAAGGAGTTGCATAAAAGCAGCTCGGCAAAACAGAGTCGTGGTGATTGAGCAAACGATCGCCATGGCTTTGTTGTTTTGGAGGAATATTGCTTTATGGATAAAGTACGACACAGCATATAGCTGGTTCATCTATTTTGCCCCCACTGAAAATTACAAGAGATACCGCCGTAATTTTCCTTCTATAATACACCCTTAATAGATGTCACATCCAAGCAGAGTGCAAATTACCCTTGACAAAACTCGTCCCAGTATGCTAAAAAAGCCAATGCCACCGGCAGCATTTATGCCGCTGACATACAGGACCTGCAGGAGCGACTGAATGAGATTTGGGCAACCCAAAAGGAATCCCTGCGGGTGCTTGCGTCTCTCTCATAAACCAGACTGTCAAGGCATGGGGAGCGATCCCCATGCCGATACATAGCCGTGGCGACATCCTTGCAGAACGCCACGGTTCTGGTAAAATGGAGTTATAATTCAAGGGAGGATGAGAATATGACTATATTGAGATTGCCGTTTAAGCTGGTTGCCCTGCCGGTGGCGCTGGCTGTGACCATCGCAAAGTGGGTTGGGGTGTTTTTGACCAGCTTTGCGGGAGTGCTATTCTATATTCTCTCCGGCCTGTGCTTTGTGCTTGCCGTCCTCAGTTATCTGATGGACATCCAGACCAGCGCAGAGGCCATCCGAATGCTGGCGATTGGGTTTGTGGCGTTCATCCTTCCCTTCGTCGCCGGGTGGGTGATCGGAGTGGTGGACGCATTGAGCGATTCCCTGTGGGACTTTATTCGGTCTTAATAGGCTCAAGCCCATTCGCCAATCGACAAAATCGGCAAATTACCGTTTTTCATGGCTCCAGACGGACAGTTTCTTCGTCTGGGGCTGTTTCTATTTGAAAATCGCTGAAAACGCCAATTCATGAATCGGGAAAAAGACCCCGAAAATGGCACTCTTGCAAAAGCAATCTGAATACAGACGGAGGTGAGACCCATCGCAGCAACCAGACTGATCCCCCTGCACGTCAACAAGGGGAAAACCATTGCACAGACACTGAATGACCGGACGGACTACGCCAAAAACCCAGAAAAGACGGAGAGAGGGGATTTGGTCACGGCTTACGAGTGCGACCCGTTCACAGTGGATGAGGAGTTTATGCTGTCCAAGCGGCAGTATGAACACAGCACCGGGCGGCGGCAAAAGCACGATGTCATCGCCTACCAGATACGGCAGTCCTTCAAACCGGGTGAGGTCACGGCAGAGGAGGCCGATGCAATCGGTTATGAGCTGGCAATGCGGTTCACCAAGGGGAAACACGCCTTTATCGTTGCCACCCACACGGACAGACCCCATATCCACAATCACATCATTTTCAATTCCACCACGCTGGACGGGAGCCGGAAGTTCAAGAACTTTTTTCTGTCCTATCTGGCGATTCAGAAAATCAGCGACAGGCTGTGCGTGCAACACGGCCTTTCCATCATTGAGCCGAAGCCATACCGGGAACGGGAAAAGCGGACGGACTATCCGAAAAGCCCCTCCTTTCGGGACGGTATCTGCGAGGCCATCGACGCCATTCTCCAACAGAAGCCGGAGGATTTTGAAGCGTTCCTGCGGATGCTGGAGGAGTACGGCTATGAGGTCAAATGAAGTGCCCCCTGTCAAGTAGACAGTGAAAAAACAAAAAAGGATTTCTATAAAGATGGTCT
>JAJQFY010000210.1 GCA_021200935.1 Oscillospiraceae bacterium | reverse complement strand
CTTTTTTGGTGGAGCAGGCGATGGCGTACTCCTCGTAGGCTCCGGCCAGGGAGCCGGAGATGCTGCCGTTTTTGGCGTTCAGGCTCACCCGGCGGGCATCCAGGGTGTCCAGCAGAATGTCGCCCCCGTTGGCGGTCAGGGTGACAGATTCCTCCACGGTCAGGGAGGTGAGGAGAATGTTCTCGTTGGTGGTGGCGACGGTCAGGGCCTTTAGCTGTTCATCCGGCACCTGGAGGCGTATGAGGCGGTAGCTGGCGTCTGTCTTGGCTCCGATGTAGTCCGTCCAGCGCTTGTCGCTGGCAGAGGTCATGGTGAGACAGTCCTCCTCTGACAGGTCAATGTCATAATACTCCTGGTCGCTCACATAGTAGATGATATGCACCTGGCCGTCCTGGGAGGGGGATATCTGCACCGAGCGGTCCCGCACGTCGATGGATATCTCTGTGACCTGGTCTCCCGCTGCGGTGTAGCTTTGCTGGGAGAAGTTTTGCTCCTGTTCCTGTTCGGCGCAGCCTGTAAGAATCATAATCGCGGCCAGGCACAGGATGAGTGGGATGAGCTTTTTCATGGGGTTCCTCCTTGAAATTGATTTCGGGCGTTGTGTTTTCTGCCGCCCTGTGGTATGATGACACTATAATCCTTTGTGCAACACAAAGGTCAAGGGGGAACTTAGGATGAAACGATATACGATTAAGGAGGCCGCCGAGGCCGTGGGCGTTACCAACGAGACATTGCGCCACTATGACCGCATTAACCTGGTGCAGCCAAGCCGCCGGGACACCTGGACGGGCTACCGCTATTACACGGAGCAGGACGTCGTCCGGCTGAAAACCGTCCGGGCTTTGCAGCAGATGGATCTGCCCCTGCGGGAGATACGCCAGGTGATGGCCTATGATAATCTGGAAGATATCGTAGCGTTTTTGGAGAAGGCGGAGCGGCGGGCGGAGGAAAAAATTGCCTCTCTGGAATACAGCCTGGAGAAAATCCGGCTGGCCCGGCAGGATTACCAGGCCAAGCTGCTGGCCAGGGAGCAGGAGGACAAGGCCGCCGTCCGGCGTCTGCCGGAGCGGGTGATCCTTCTGTCGGAGAGCATGGAGCAGCCCACGCTGGAAAACCTGTGGAGCTATCAGCGCCATTTTTATAACCAGGTTGGCCCTGACCGGCGGGAGGCGTTTTCCTTTGAGGACGTGGCCGGGGTCTACAGGGAAAACGGGGTCTCCCGCCTGTTTGCGGTATGCACCCGATACGAGGACGGGGCGGGGCTGAGGACGCTGCCGGCGGGGGACTACCTCTGCGCCTCCTGCGCCGAGGAGGCGCGGGCGGACACGGAAAAGCGCCTGCGCCGCCTGGCCTCCGCCGAATACAGCGCCGACCCCGCCTTCACTGTGGAGCAGGTGGTCGTCACCGCCCTCCTGAACTGGAGCTACCAGGTGCAGATATATTTGGGAAGCGGGGGCGACTGCCCGCCGCCGATGGGAGCCGGGCGGGCAGAGGATTAGGTATTAAATGTAGTACAGCTTCCTCGCCTGGTAGGTCAGCTCCTCCCGGCAGTCGGGGTGGGCGACGGCGATCAGGGCGCGGGCCCGTTCCTCCAGGGAGCGGCCACGGAGGGGGGCTATGCCGTATTCCGTGACGATGTAGTCCGCGTAGTTTCTGGGAATGGTGACGCCCGCGCCGGGGGAGAGCATGGCCACGATTTTGGACACCCCTTTTTTCGTCTTGGAGGTGAAGGCCATAATGCTCCGGCCTCCCCGTGCGTGAAGGGCCCCGTAGACATAGTCAAGGGCG
The DNA here is from genome assembly GCA_021200935.1 of Oscillospiraceae bacterium. Lineage (GTDB taxonomy): Bacteria > Bacillota > Clostridia > Oscillospirales > Oscillospiraceae > CAJOIG01. The sequence goes on along the minus strand of JAJQFY010000210.1, from coordinate 5,571 downwards.
CCGCCGGAGCCGGAAATGACCCGGGGGCCGATGCTCTCCGAGCAGATCTGGCCGGTGAGATCCATCTCTATGCAGGTGTTGATGGAGGCCATGTTGTCGTTTTTCATAATGATGGTGGGGTCGGCTCCGTACACGGCGGGGACGATGCGGCAGGAGGGGTTCTCGCTCAGGGTTTTGTACAGCTCCGGGGTGCCGCCTGCGAAGATGAACAGGTGCTGGCCCTGCTTGAAGTTCTTCCTGGCCCCGGTGATGACCCCGGCCTGAATCAGCTTGCCCATGGTGCTGGTGGCCATTTCCGTGTGCAGGCCCAGGTCTTTCAGATCCATCATCTCGTTGGCGATGGCGTTTGGCAGGGAGCCAATGCCGAGCTGAATGCAGTCCCCGTCCTTCACCAGGGAGCGGACGTTTTTCGCCACCAGAATCTCCTCCGGGGAGGGCTCCGCGTCCGGCACCACATTGATGGGGTAATCCGCCTCCAAAAGACAGGTGACATCGTTGATGTTAATTTCCAGCCCGCCCCGGACGCGGGGGAGATTGGGGTTTATTTCCAGAACGATTTTGTCCGCGCTGGCGTAGGCCGCGTCCTCGTACATCATGCACAGGCCCACCTGCATATTGCCGTTTTCGTCCATAGGGGTGGCGGCGGCGGCGAACACGTTGCAGGGGAAGTGGCCGCTGGTGAAGGTGGAGTAGTCGCACATATCCGCCGGGATGAAGCTGGTGTTGCCGTTTTTCATGCCGTTGGAAAGATCCCGGCCAAAGAAGAAGGAGCCGGTGTTGATGTGGCCGTCCATCCCGTCCATGGTGACGAAGGGGTAGATGCCTTCATGGCCCTTAATGCACTTCACCCCCGTGACCCGGTCCGCGATGGTGTGCATATGGTTCAGCATCTCCACCGGGGCGTTGCAGGCGGCGGCGAAGGCCACCACGTCCCCGGACTGAATTACGTCCAGGCAGTCCTGCACCGTACCCTTCTTGGCGTTATACAGGGATTGATAATTCGTTCTCATTTACGTATTGCTCCTTCCTTGAAAAGCTCATATGGAATGTATTATATATCATAATAAATATGTTGATAGTATTATATTTTATCGCGGGCAGAATTGCAATAGGGAAGAAAAGGGCGCTGTCAAAAAATGGAAAACCCAAATAAAATACAGGGGCGGTAAAAAAACACTTGCATCCTGGGGCCAAACGTGGTAAGATTCACCACGCACGGACAAATGACTTTGTAAGGGGGACATCTTGTGTCAGAGATGGAGCGAACCAGATATTACCTGGTGAGCGGGGACGCATTGCCGGAGGTATTCATACGAGTGACCCAGGCCAGGGAGCTGCTGGACACCGGCCAGGCCCAGACGGTGGCGGAGGCCGCCGAGCGGGTGGGCATATCCCGTTCCGCCTATTACAAATACAAAAACGCGGTAATGCCCTTCCAGAGCGTGGGGGCGGGCCGCATTGTCACCTTTCAGATTATGCTCCGCCATCAGATGGGGGTACTCAGCGAGGTGCTGGGCCTTTTCGCGGACACCGGGGCCAATATTCTGACCATCAACCAGGGCATTCCCACCAACGGGGCCGCCCCCGTCACGGTGACGGCGGACACGGCGGACATGGAAATCACCACAGAGACCCTGCTGTCCCGTCTGGAGGGAACCGAGGGCGTCATCAGCGCTACCGTTGTGGCAGGATAACGAGAAAGAATAACCAGAGAAGGAGAAAGAACGGATGATAAAATATGCGATCCTGGGCTACGGCACGGTAGGCCGGGGGGTGGCGGAGGTCATGGCCGAGGGGCGGGAGAAGCTGGCCGCCCTGGCAGGGCAGGCGCTGGAGCTGGGGTATATCCTGGTGCGCCGGGATTTTCCCGGCGATCCCTATGAGGGGAAAATGGTGCGGGACTTCGCCGTCATTGAAAACGACCCGGAGGTGGCCATCGTGGCGGAGGTCATGGGCGGCACGGGAGCGGCCTATGAGTACTCCCGCCGGGCGCTGCTGGCGGGCAAAAGCGTCGTCACCAGCAACAAGGAGCTGGTGGCCGCCCATGGTGCGGAGCTGGAGGCCCTGGCCAAGGCCCATGGGGTGAGCTATCTCTTTGAGGGCAGCGTAGGCGGGGGCATCCCCATCCTGCGGCCCCTGCACCAGTGCCTGGCGGCCAACCGCATTGAGCAGGTGTTCGGCATTTTAAACGGCACCACCAATTATATTCTCACGGCTATGGACGCCCAGGGCCAGAGCTTTGAGGAGGCCCTGAAGGACGCCCAGGCCCTGGGCTACGCGGAGGCCGATCCCACCGCTGACGTGGAGGGTCACGACGCGGGCCGGAAGATTACCATTCTGGCGGATCTGGCCTTCGGGCAGAACCTGAACCCCCAGGACGTCCCCACCCAGGGCATCACCGGGGTGACGGCGGCGGATTTGGAGCTGGCCCACGCCCTGGGCTGTACCATCAAGCTCCTGGGCCGGGCCGTCCCGGCGGAGGAGGGGTGCCGGGCCTTCGTGGCGCCCCATCTGGTGCCTGTGGAGCATATGCTGGCCGGGGTCAGCGGGGTGATGAACGCCTGCGTCATCCATGGCAGCGCCGTGGGGGAGGTCATGCTGTATGGCCCCGGAGCGGGGAAGCGGCCCACCGCCAGCGCCGTCTGCGCCGACATCCTGGACGCGGCAATGCACCTGGACGGGGGCAAAACCATGAGCCTGGGCCAGCCCGGGGGAAAGGTGGCCCCGGAGGGGGCGCTGTCCTCCCCCTGGTTTGTGCGTACCGGCGCGGGGCCGGACATGGTGCTGGCCCAGCTCCCCCAGGCCGCGCCCATATACGGGGCCAGCCGGGAGTGCGGCTTCATCACCGCCCCCATGACCAGAGACGAGCTGGAGACCAGCCTTGGGGCCGTGGAGGCCCGGGCTGTATACCGCGTCCTGGCCTAGGGCATATACTGGAAACGGAAGGTTATTGACCATCGACGATTGATAGGGAGACTGATATATGCTGATTGTACAGAAATTCGGCGGCTCCTCTGTGGCGAACGCCCAGCGGATCCGCAATGTGGCGGGCATCATAGCGGAGTCGTTTTTGTATGGAAACGACGTGGTGGTGGTGCTTTCCGCCCAGGGAGACACTACAGACGACCTGCTGGAAAAGGCGGCGGAGCTGAACAGAAACCCCTCCAAGCGGGAGCTGGATATGCTTCTGACCACCGGGGAGCAGCAGTCCGTGGCCCTGATGGCTATGTGCCTGGAGAGCATGGGCCTGCCCGTGGTGTCCCTGACCGGCTGGCAGGTGGGGATCCGCACCGACGCGGCCTATGGCAGCGCCCGCATCCGGCGGGTGGACACGGAGCGGCTCCGCCGGGAGCTGGACGCCCACCGCATCGTGCTGGTGACAGGCTTCCAGGGGGTGAACAAATACGACGACTACACCACCCTGGGCCGGGGGGGCAGCGACACCACGGCGGTGGCCCTGGCCGCCGCCCTCCACGCGGACTGCTGCCAGATCTATACGGACGTGGAGGGGGTCTATACCACCGACCCCCGGAAGGTTCCCGCCGCCCGGAAGCTGGAGGAGATCACCTACGACGAAATGCTGGAGCTGGCCTCTATGGGCGCCCAGGTACTGATGAACCGCTCGGTGGAGATGGCAAAGCGCTACGGAGTGGAATTGGAGGTGCTCTCCTCTCTGGTGAGAGCGCCCGGCACAAAGGTTAAGGAGGTTGTCAAACATATGGAAGAAATGAAAATCACCGGCATCGCCAAGGACGAGAAGGTGGCACGCATCACGGTCATGCAGCTGGAGGACAGACCCGGCACCGCCTTCCGGGTGCTGAACGCCGTGTCCAAGGCCGGTATCAACGTGGACATGATCATCCAGGCCAATGGCCGGGACGGCGCCAACGACATGAGCTTCGTGGTGGCCGACCAGGACGTGGAGGCGGCCCAGGCGGCCCTGTCCGCCTATCCCCACGTCTCCGTGGACAAGAGCATCGCCAAGGTCAGCGTGGTAGGGGCCGGGATGATGTCCTCCGTGGGCCTGGCCTCCCTGGTGTTTGAGGCCCTGAACGACGAGCATATCAACATCCAGATGATCTCCACCAGCGAGATTAAAATATCCTGCGTCATAGACGCGGCCAGCGCCGACCGGGCCGTGGCCGCCATCCATCGGAAATTCTTTGAAAACTAAGGGAAAAGCCTGGGTTCGCGCCGTCCCAAAGGACGGCGCGAAAATTTTATCGTATTTTAAAGAATAGACAGTTGACACCGTGTAACTTTTGTGATAAATTGTTTTTATATCGTAACCAATTTGTAACCTTTATCAAATCTGGCAGTGGGGTGATAGATATGATAGATACTGGGCTGGAGCCAGGGGGCGCTTTGACAGCGTATTTGGCCGGTATGACCCCGGATCAGGCGGTCAAAATGGGCCGGGAGCTGTGTGTGCAGCTTCCCAGGGAGCCGGAGGAATTTCACGGCGGCGTGTGGCCCGGCAACATCCGCTTGGACTGGGAGGGCAAGGCCGTCCTGGGGGAGCCTGACCACAGCGCGGCGGCGGGGCGCTCGGCGGATCAGGTGGAATATGTGGCCCCGGAATATTTCTGGGACAATATCGCCGCTGCCGCCGGAGACGTTTACGCCGTGGCCCTGCTGGTGTATGCCGGGTGCAACGGGGGGCGTCTGCCCTTCCAGCCCGCAGGAGGGCCGACGGAAAAGGATCGCTCCGACGCCCTTCGCCGCCGGATGAAGGGGGAGCCGATCCCCCGGCCCCAGGGGGTCAGCGATCCCCTTTGGAGCGTGCTGGAAAAGGCCCTGTCCTATGAGGCGGAGGGCCGGTATCTCACCGCCAGGGAGCTGCTGGCCGCCCTCAGCGACACGGACGAGGCCCTCCCCTCCCTGGAATCCCTCCCTGTGGCCGCCGCTGCGGCGGATGGGGCAGCGGAAACTGCCGCCAATACAGAGGAGATCCCCCCGGCGGAGGAGCCGATGACCGATGAGTCTGTCCCTGGGGAAGAGGCTCCGGCGGCGGAAACGACCCCGGAGGAAACGCCCCCCGAGCCGGAAACGCCTCAGGAGGCCCCGGCGGAGGCCGAATCCGCAGAGGAAGGGGTCTCGGGGGAGACCGCGCCCCTGGGGGAGCCTGCCCCCGTCGAGCCGGTTTCCCAGGGGGAGACGGCCCCGGAGGAGCCGACGTGGACCAAGGAGCTGGATGGCCTGAGCCAGGAGACCGCCCATTGGGAGGCGGAGCTGGAGGCTGCGGCTGCCGGACTGCCGGAGCGGGAGCCGTCCGCCCCGGTTCAGGGGGGGCAGCCCGCCGCCGATGTCAGGCGGCAGTACACCGTCCAAAAGGATTTTGAAAAGAAACGCCGCACCCGGAAGGAGCCGTCCATGGCCCCAGCCGCCCAGCGAAAGAAGCAGAAAAGCCTGTTGGGGCCGGTGCTGTCCGTCATCGGGGCCGCCGTTTTGCTGATCGTGGTGCTGGTGCTGGTGTTCGGCGGCGACGGCGACGGGACGCTTCAGCAGACCTCCCAGAGCTTTGCCACCTCCCCGGCCACGGCGGAGCCAACGGTCACGCCTATTACCATC
>JAJQFY010000051.1 GCA_021200935.1 Oscillospiraceae bacterium | reverse complement strand
TCTATTAAAAACTTTTCACGGAAGTGTTCAACTTGCTCTTGCAATTTGCATTATATAAATTTTCAATGTTCTCCCATATGCCGCCCGCAGGCGGCAAGCGAACACGCGCAGCCCCCCTCATCCGCGATGCCAATCGCGGATGATTTACATGGGCGGTTCTTCAAAATTTTCCAATGCCTGTAGGCCGAACTGGGCGGCCAGGGTTATCCGCGCCCGTTCCTCGTCCTCCTGGGCGGCCTGGTATTGGTTCCACAGCCGGGCCAGAAACAGGCCCCGCAGGCTGTCCTGCTCCCGGCCCTCCCAGATGTCCCGGCGGGGGCTTGTCTCGTCCCGCAGCTCCAGGGCGAAAAACCGCCCCTCCAGCGCCCTTGTCAGGGCCGCCCTGTCCGGGGTCTCGTCTGTCTGGCCGGTCAGGCGAATACGGTATATGTCCCGCGCCGTGTCCCGGTCAAGGGCCGCCTCCACAGCGGCCAGGGGATCCGCGTCCGTCACGTCCACGGACAGCACCTCATACCGCCGCCCCGCCAGGGGGCGGAAGGTCACATGGCAGCCGCCCGGCGACGCCTCGGCCAGGATGACCCCCTTCTGCCCCGTCTCGTCAAAGCCCCGGCCCTCCGGGCAGCCGGGCCAGGCGTAGACAGTGCTTCCCGCCTGACGGGGGCCGCTGTAGCTGTGGGTGTGGCCCAGGGCCACATAGTCCATGCCGCAGGCGGCAAGCTCCGCCTCCGTGATGGCCCCATAGGGGGAGTCCGGGCTTCCCACCTCCCCGTGCAGCACCAGAATGTCCGTCACCCCCGGCATTTTCCCCGGCGGGACGAAATCCGCCAGGGGCGGGCTTCTGTGCTGGCCGGTAAAGGCCGCGCCGAACACCCGGGCCTTCAGGGCCGGAAGGGGAAAGCACTGAATGGTCTCCTCCGTGAATACATGGACGTTGTCCCCCAGCCGCAGCCGGGCCCAGGGGGAGCGGGGGCCGTACCAGTCGTGGTTGCCGGGGGCGATGAATACGGGGATGGCCATGTCCGCTGTCACGGCCTCGATGAGCCGTGCCGTCTCCGCGAAGGCGCTGTCGGAGTCAAACAGATCCCCGGCGAACAGGGCCATGTCCGCCTGCTCCTCCCGGGCCAGGGCGGCCATCTGCTCCAGCAGGGAGCGCTGCTCCGCCCGCCGCTGGGCGGCGCGCTCCCGGCCCAGGGCCTGAAAGGGGGAGTCCAGGTGCAGATCTGCGGCGTGAAGAATCCGTATCATAGGATCCGCATGGCCTCCGCCTTCACGCACCGGCCCGTCTCCGTGTCGATGTCGAACAGGCAGCACTCCATCTTTCCCGGCCCGTCCCCGGAGCGGTAGCGCCTGGGGGGATCGCCCAGGAATTTGTTGATGGACTGCTCCACGTCAATGCCCAGCACGCTGTGGGAGGCCCCGGTCATGCCCAGGTCGCTGATATAGCCGGTGCCGCCGGGGAGAACCTCCGCGTCGGAGGTCTGCACATGGGTGTGGGTACCCCACACGGCGCTGACCCGCCCGTCCAGGAAATAGCCCATGCCCAGCCGCTCGCTGGTGGCCTCCGCGTGCATATCCACCAGGATGATCTTGGGCTTGGGGTCAAGCTCCTTCAAAAGGCAGTCCACCTCCACAAAGGGGTTGTCCGTGTTGTTGTCCAGGGTGAAGCGCCCCAGGGCGTTGATAACGCAGATCTCCCCGAAGGGAGTGCGGTACACCCCGAAGCCCCGGCCCGGACACTGGGGGGCGTAGTTGAGGGGCCGCAGCACCCGCACGTTGTCCGCCAGGTAGGGCTGAAGCTCCCACCGCACCCAGGTGTGGTTTCCCAGGGTGATCACATCCGCCCCGGCGGCCAGAATGCGGTCGCACTGCTGGGGCGTCACCCCCGCAACGTTTGCGTTCTCCCCGTTCACCACCACGAAGGACACCCCCAGCTCCCGCCGGACGGTACGGAGATGATTTTCCAAAAAGGTAAGCCCGGGGGCGCCGCACACGTCCCCCACGGCCAGAATACTGATTGTCATGGTCTGCTCCTTTAAGGGGCCACAGGCCCCGAAAATTTTTCATGTATTAAATATATCACAACAAGACGGGAAATACTAGCGGTGAAAGAGGGGTAAAGTATGAACAAAATGTCATTTTTTAAGGGCATCGGGGTCGGATTGATGGTCGGCTCCATGGTGGGGATGGCGGCAGCGCACCGAAAAAAGAAGATGAACATCGGAAAAGCTCTCAAGTCTATGGGCGATGTGGTAGACAACGTGGCCGGCAGCATGGGTTTTTAAATTTCATCCTTGAGGGATTTACGAAAAAAATATATTTTTTTCCAAATCCTCTTGCAATCTGGTTCGGCTTGTGCTACAATACTTGGGCGCGAGCGGCATTAGCTCAGCTGGATAGAGCGTCTGGCTACGGACCAGAAGGCCGGGGGTTCGAATCCCTCATGCCGTGCCAGTCAGAAGATCCGAACCCCTTGGGTTCGGGTCTTTTGTTATATGCGGGCCGGTATAAAAAAAGGGCGCGTTTTGTAACGCGCCCCCTCTTTTTGCGGTGCCTGGATTACTTGAGTTCCACCTTCGCGCCCACGTCCTCGAGCTGCTTCTTCAGAGCCTCGGCCTCGTCCTTGGAGACCTGCTCCTTGATGGTGGCGGGAACGCCCTCCACCTTGGCCTTGGCCTCGGCCAGGCCCAGGCCGGTGATGGCGCGGACTTCCTTGATGACCTTGATCTTCTCGGAGCCGAAGTCGGTCATAACCACGTCGAACTCGGTCTTCTCCTCCACGGCGGGGCCGGCGGCGGCTGCGGGAGCGGCCACGGCGGCAGCGGCGGAAACGCCGAATACATCCTCGATCTCGTGAACCAGCTCAGCCAGTTCCATAACGCTGAGAGCCTTGATCTCTTCGATCATGGCGGTAACTTTTTCGCTAGCCATTTTAAACATATCCTCCTAAGTAGTTAGTAAAAAATAGGGGTGCCGGAAAATTATTCGGCGGCGGGGGCTTCCTCTGCGGGGGAGCCGCCCTTCTGCTCCAGCACCTGACCCAGTACGACGGCCAGGGATGTGATGGGAGCGATCATGGTGCCCAGCACCTTGGAATACAGCGCGTCCTTGGAGGCCAGCCCGGACAGCTCCGCCGTCTCGGCGGCGTCCAGCACCTTGCCCTCCACGAAGACGCCCTTGATAGTGAACAGGTCGCCCATCTTCTCGCTGAAGGTGGAGATCTGGTAGAGAGGAGCCAGGGGATCCTCCGCGCTGGTGGCCAGGGACGTGGTGCCGTTGAGCTGATCGGTCAGGCTCTCCAGGCCCACCTGGTTCATGGCAAGACGGGTCAGGGTGTTCTTCACCACGGAGTACTCCACATTCTCCGCCCGGAGATTCCGGCGAAGCTCGGTGTCCTGGGCCACGTTGATGCCCCGGTAGTCCACCAAAACGCCGCCCTGGGCGGCCTGAAGCCGCTGAGCCAGCGCCTCCACGATGGCCTGCTTTTCAGAAAGTATGGCTTTGCTTGGCATATTGGTTTTTCACCTCCTGAAATAAAAAATGTCCTTGTCCAAAGAGACAACGACACACAGAAAGATATGGTAGTAAGCAATTCATCTGATGTCCTCGGCAGGTCTTGCGCCTACAGGCCGCCTGCTGTCTTTGAACAGTTTGATATGATACCACAGTTCCTCGGGCCTGTCAAGGAAAATTTCCCCACAGGCCGCGGGGATAAAAAGACTCCTTTTTATCCCCACGAACACGGAAAACCTTTAATCGTCCAGCTTCAGGACGGCCAAAAACGCCTCGGTGGGGAGCTGGACGCTGCCCAGGGAGCGCATTTTTTTCTTGCCCTCCTTCTGCTTCTCCAGCAGCTTCTTCTTCCGGGTGATGTCGCCGCCGTAGCACTTGGCCAGCACGTCCTTCCGCAGGGCCTTCACCGTCTCCCTGGCGATGATCTTGCCCCCGATGGCCGCCTGGATCGGCACCTCGAAAAGCTGGCGGGGGATGTTCTCCTTCAGCTTCTCGCAGAGCTTCCTGGCCCGGGGATACGCCTTGTCCTTGTGGGCGATCAGGCTCAGGGCGTCCACCGGGTCGCCGTTTAGGAGCAGATCCACCTTCACAAGCTCGGAGGGCTTGTAGCAGGAATACTCATAGTCCATGGAGGCGTAGCCCTTGGTGCGGGCCTTCAGGGTGTCGAAAAAGTTATAGATGATCTCCCCCAGGGGCATCTCGTAGGTCAGCTCCACCAGCCGCTGGTCAAGATACTGCATCCCCTTGTACTCCCCCCGCCTGTCCTGGCAGAGGGGCATGATGTTCCCCACAAACTCCGAGGGGGTGATGATGGTCATATTCACATGCGGCTCCCTGGCCTCCAGGATAGAGGACACCTCTGGGTAGTCGTGGGGGTTGGAGACGTGCTTCACCGTGCCGTCGGTCAGCTCGATCTCGTAGACCACGGAGGGCAGCGTTGTCACCAGATCCAGGTCAAACTCCCGCTCCAGCCGCTCCTGGACGATCTCCAGGTGGAGCATTCCCAAAAAGCCGCAGCGGAAGCCAAAGCCCAGGGCGGCGGAGGACTCCGGCTCAAAGGCCAGGGAGGCGTCGTTTAAGCGCAGCTTTTCCAGGGCGTCCCGCAGGTCGGGGTATTTGGAGCCGTCCTCTGTGTAAATGCCGCAGTAGACCATGCTCCGGGCGGGGCGGTAGCCGGGGAGCGGCTCCGCCGTTGGCCGGGCCGTTCCCGTGACGGTGTCGCCCACGCGGGTGTCTGCCACGTTTTTAATGCTGGCGGTGAAGTAGCCCACCTCCCCGGCGGTCAGCCGCTGGCACGGCTCCAGATGGGTGGGGAGCAGATGACCCACCTCCACCACCTTGTAGGACGCGCCGGTGGCCATAAAGGTCACGTCCATGTCCTTTTCCAGAACCCCGTCCTTTAAGCGCACCAGGACGATGACGCCCCGATAGCTGTCGTACTGGCTGTCGAACACCAGGGCCTTCAGGGGGGCGGCCTCGTCCCCGCTGGGGGCGGGAACAGCGCTTAAAATCCCCTCCAGCACCGCCGGGATGTTCACCCCGTTTTTGGCGGAGATCTCCGGGGCGTCCATGGCCGGGATGCCGATGATGTCCTCCACTTCCGCCTTCACACGGGCGGGGTCGGCGGCGGGCAGGTCGATTTTGTTGATGACCGGCAAAATCTCCAGGTCATGCTCCAGGGCCAGGTAGGTGTTGGCCAATGTCTGGGCCTCCACCCCCTGGGAGGCGTCCACCACCAGCACCGCCCCCTCGCAGGCGGCCAGGGAGCGGCTGACCTCGTAGTTGAAGTCCACATGGCCCGGCGTGTCGATGAGATTGAGCTGGTAGTCCTTCCAGTAGAGGGTCACGGCCCGGGCCTTGATGGTGATGCCCCGCTCCCGCTCCAGGTCCATGTTGTCCAGGATCTGATCCTCCATCTGCCGGGCCTCCACCGCGCCGCACAGCTCGATAAGCCGGTCGGACAGGGTGGATTTTCCGTGGTCGATGTGGGCGATGATGGAAAAATTCCGAATGTTCTCCTGTTTCATTTTATATACTGCTCCGCCTCCTCTGCCAGCCTCCGAAGCTGCTGGGCCATATGATTTAGCTGTGACGCGCCGGAATCCGCCGCCGTCCGATCCTCTGTGCGGCCTAACAGATAGTCCGCCGTCACCCCATAATAGTCGCAGGCCCGGCACACAAAGGCCAGGCCCGGCTCTCTCGCGCCGTTTTCGTAATGGCTCAGCAGCGCCTGGGAAATTTGAAGGTCCCCGGCGGCCTTCCGCTGGGATACCCCCTTCTCCCGGCGCAGCTTGGCCAGATTGTCGCAAAACCGCTGCCGATCCACACCTGTCTCCCCCTTCTCATTGGTCGATAACAACTAGTATTATATACGAAGACGTTTTTTTTGTAAACAGAAACTTGCATTTCAGCCCGTGAAGTGTTACCATACTTGAAGAGGCGGACGGCGCGTCCCGCCTGACTTTTTCACCGATAATATTTTTTAATTTGGAGGATACAGCCTATGTTTGAGGAACTGATCGAGGCGCTGAAGGCTGCCGAGAAAAAGACCATCGTCTTTACCGAGGGTACCGACGCCCGTATTCTGGAGGCCACTGACCGGCTGATGAAGGGGGGCTTTCTGCAGCCCATCCTGATCGGCGTGGTGGCGGACGTGCAGGCGGCGGCCAAGGCCGGCGGCTTCAACATTGACGGCGTGGAGGTCATCGACCCGGCCACCTATCCCGAGATGGACGCCATGGTGGACAAAATGGTGGAGCTTCGCAAGGGCAAAATGACCCCGGAGGACTGCCGGAAGAACCTGCTCAAGGGCAACTACTTCGGCACCATGCTGGTGAAGATGGGCAAGGCCGACTGCCTGCTGGGCGGCGCCACCTATTCCACCGCCGACACCGTGCGCCCTGCGCTCCAGCTTATTAAGACCAAGCCCGGCAACAGCAACGTGTCCGGCACATTTATTATGGTCCGCGAGAAGGACGGCGTGGAGGAGAAATACGCCATGGGCGACTGCGCCATCACCATCCATCCCACCGAGGATCAGCTTGTGGAGTCCGCCGTGGAGACCGCCAAGGTGGCCCGCAAGTTCGGCATTGACCCCAAGGTGGCTTTCCTGAGCTTCTCCACCAAGGGTTCCGCCAAGGACGACACCGTCACCCTGATGCAGAACGCCTGCGCCAAGGCCAAGGCCGCCATGCCCGACACCCCTGTGGACGGCGAGATGCAGTTCGACGCCGCCGTGTCCCCCACCGTGGGCCAGCTCAAATTCCCGGGCAGCCCTGTGGCCGGCTATGCCAACACCTTCATCTTCCCGGACGTGAACGCGGCCAACATCGGCTACAAGATCGCCCAGCGCTTCGGCGGCTTCGCGGCCTACGGCCCCCTGCTGCTCGGTCTGAACGCCCCCATCAACGACCTGTCCCGGGGCTGCGTGGCGGACGAGGTCTATAAGATGGCCATCATCACCGCCTCCCAGGCCCTGTAAGCGTTCGGCGAAAAGCGCCGGAAAAACACAAAAATCTGCTAAAATCCAACATCATCCCGCCTTTTCTATTGACTTATAGCGAGGCGGGATGGTATTCTTTAACAGAATTTATTTTGACAGACAGGGGGGATCCTTATCGCCACACAGCAGAGAAACAGAAGACCCTACCGGCAGTCCGCCCGTCAGCGGGCGGAGGCCCGTGGCCGACTGCTGTCGCTGTTTGCCGTGCTTCTCGTTGTCACAGCGGTTCTCATCCTGATCGCGGACAAAATCGGCGCCCTGGGCCATAGCGACGGGGCGGAGGAGACCCAGCTCTATGTGGAGGAGACCGTCCCCACGGAGGCGCCCACAGCCACCCCCTTCTCCCCCCCCCTGGGCC
>JAJQFY010000054.1 GCA_021200935.1 Oscillospiraceae bacterium | reverse complement strand
CGGGGCACCCGCTTCACCGTGGGCGACCTGCCCTGGGACGTGGAGCGGCGCACCGCCGGGCGGGGCGGGGAGAACATCCCCCTGCTGCCGAAGGAATTTACGATCTTGGAATCCATGATACGCCACGCCGGGGCGGTGCTGAACCGGGAGCAGCTTGAAAACCAGATTTGGAACTATGAGTATTCCGGCAATTCCAACAACATAGACGTCTATATGAGCCGCCTGCGGAAGAAGATAGACGGGGGCCGGGAGCATAAGCTGCTGCACACCATCCGGGGCGCGGGCTGGGTGCTGCGGGAGGACGGCCAATGAATCGTATATCGGTAAAGCTGCGTATTACCCTGTGGCTGACGGCGCTGATGCTGACATTGGCGGCGCTGCTCATGGGCTTTATGCTGTTCATCAGCAGCTCTGTAGCCACCCAGACCGCCATGCAGGAGCTTTCCCAGACGGTGCAGAACAATCTCCAGCAGGTGAGCTATACGGGCGGGGCTTTGTCCATGGGCGACGGGTTCAGCTATTACCACAGCGGCGTCACGACCCTGATTTACAGCAAGTCGGAGACGCTGCTGGCGGGGCAGATTCCCGTGGCCTTCACAGGGGCGTCAGAACCCTTTCAAAACGGCGTGACCCGGACGGTCTCTGTGGGGGAACAGGATTATTTGGTAATGGATCTGTGGCTGGCCTCCGGCTGGGAGGACGGCGTGTGGATTCGGGGGGGGTGATGGCCGCCCCGGACACGGAGCAGACCGCGAAGAATCTTATCACCGTGGCGCTGATCGCCCTGCCCGCCTTCCTGGCGCTGGCGGCAGCGGGGAGCTATATCATCGTGCGGAAATCCTTTAAGCCCCTGGACAGCATATCCGCCACGGCGGCGGCCATCAGCGAGGCCAGTGATTTGAGCCAGCGCATTGCCCTGCCGCCTGGCCGGGACGAGTTCACCCGCCTGGCGGACACGTTCAACCAGTTATTTCAGCGGCTGGAGCGCTCCTTTGAGGCGGAAAAGCAGTTCACCGCCGACGCCTCCCACGAGCTTCGCACCCCGGTCTCTATTATAAAAGGGGCCTGCGAGTACGCGGAGAAATACGACGAGACCCCGGAGGGGCGGGCGGAGACCATCTCCATGATACACCGGCAGGCGGTGCGGATGAACGGCCTGATCGCCCAGCTTCTCAGCATGACCCGGCTGGAGCAGGGGACGGAGATTGCGAAGCCGGAGCCGGTGGAGCTGGGGGAGCTGGTGCGGTCTCTCTGCCAGGAGCAGGATTATCAGGCCGTGCAGGTGGAGTGTCCCGCCCCGGTAACGGTGCAGGCCGACCCGGCGCTGATTCGGCGGCTGGCGGCAAATCTTATTGACAACGGCTTCAAATATGGCCGCCCGGAGGGCCATGTGTGGGTGTCCGTCCGCCAGACGGAGGGCGAGGCGCTGCTGGCGGTGCGGGACGACGGCATCGGCATCCCCCCCCGGAGGAACAGGAAAAGGTCTGGCAGCGCTTCTACCAGGTGGATGCCTCCAGAGGTGACGAAGGGGGCGCGGGCCTTGGCCTTGCCATGGTGCAGCAGATCGCCCAGGCCCACGGGGGCTATATGACACTGGAAAGCGTTCCCGGCATCGGCAGCCGGTTTACCCTGCATCTGCCCCTTTGATTTGGAAAAGCCGTCATAATTTTGGAAAAGCCCCCATATCCATTGGGTATGGGGGTGTAATTTATGAAAAAGCTATTGGCGGTGATCCTAGCCGCCGTTTTGCTCACCCAGCCTGTGCTGGCGATTGAGCGGCTGGAGGGGGACGACATTACCATATCCGCGCCCTACGCGGTGCTGATGGAAAGCTCCACCGGCCAGGTGATCTATGAAAAGGAATCCCACGCGCATTGCTCCCCGGCCAGCGTCACCAAGGTGATGACCGTGCTGCTGGTGGCGGAGGCTATAGAGGCGGGGACTATTTCCCTGGACACGGTGGTGACGGCCTCGGCCAACGCCGCGTCCATGGGCGGCAGCCAGATATGGCTGGAACAAGGGGAGCAGATGACCGTGGGGGAAATGCTCAAGTGCGTGGCGGTGGTCAGCGCCAACGACTGCGCCGTGGCCCTGGCGGAGCTTATCTCCGGCACGGAGGAGGCGTTCGTCCAGCGGATGAACCAGCGGGCGGCGGAGCTGGGAATGGCGGACACCCATTTCACCAACTGCACCGGCCTGCTGGACGACGATGACCACTATACCTCCGCCTACGACATTGCCCTGATGAGCCGGGTGCTCATCGGCCACGACATGATAAAGGACTATACCACCATCTGGATGGACACCATCCGGGACGGGGAATTTGGTCTCTCCAACACCAACAAGCTGATTTATTATTATGAGGGGGCCACGGGGCTGAAAACCGGCTTTACCTCCAAGGCCATGTACTGCCTTTCCGCCACGGCGGAGCGGGACGGGGTGGAATATATCGCCGTGGTGCTTCACGCGGAGACCTCGGCGGACAGGTTTGAGGACGCCAAAACCCTTTTGAGCTACGCCTTCGCAAATTACGACCTGGCCTCCCTTCGGCCCAGACAGGCGCTGCCCCCGGTGCCGGTCACACTGGGGACGGCGGACAGCGTCCAGCCGGTGTACGCGGGAGACGAGTATATTCTGGAGGAGAAGGGAACCCTTTCCGACCTGACCTACGACCTGACCCTGGCGGAATCCATGGCCGCGCCGGTGTACGCGGGTCAGAGCCTTGGAACGCTGACCGTGTACAGCGGGGAAACAGTGCTGGCGCAGATCAATATCGTAGCCGCAGAGACCGTGGAGCGCCTGGGATTCTGGGACATCTACGGCAGCCTGGTCGGCGCCTTGATTGGGCGAAATGCGGGGTAAATTCTGCGTTCAAAGAAAAACAGAAAATTTCTCGTGACGCATATCACAAACGAGTTGCTTTGTAACCGGGATTGCTTTATAATGGGCTGACAAATTGGAGTGCAAGGAGAAGACACCATGGCTTTTGATTTCAAGAAGGAATATAAAGAATTTTATATGCCCAAGAACAAGCCGGAAATTGTAACGGTGCCAGTGGCGAATTATATCGCGGTACGAGGCAAGGGCAATCCAAACGAAGACGGCGGAGCATACCAAAAAGCCATCAGCGTGTTGTACGCGGTGGCATACACCTTAAAAATGAGTTATAAAACGGATCACAAAATTGAGGGATTCTTTGAGTATGTGGTTCCACCGCTTGAGGGATTCTGGTGGCAGGAAAACGTAAGCGGCATTGATTATAGCAATAAGGACACCTTTCACTGGATTTCCGTCATACGATTGCCTGATTTTATTTCAAAGCCTGATTTTGATTGGGCGGTGGAAACAGCGGCGAAGAAGAAAAAGCTGGACTGTTCCTCTGCCGAATTTTTTACCATGGAAGAAGGACTGTGCGTCCAGATTATGCACATCGGAGCATTTGACAATGAGCCTGAAACAGTAGCCTTGATGGATTCTTATCTTGCAGCGAATGGATATGAAAACGATTTGACAGCTACAAGGCTGCACCACGAAATCTATTTGTCCGATGCCCGAAGGGTTGCGCCGGAAAAGTGGAAAACCGTAATACGGCATCCTATTAAACGAGCATGACAGCTTCCAGTTTATAGTTTCCTCCCAATAAACCAGGGCAAGACAACCCGCAGCGGGTCTGTCTTGCCCTGCATTTCTTGATTCGAGGCTATCCGTCCCCGTCAGCTAAGGCGGGCGCGGACGGCGGAGAGGAAGGTTTCGGTGTCCACGCTGGTGTCCGCGCCGGTGAGAGCGGCCATGTCCTTTGTGACGACGCCGTCCCCGATGGCCTGGAGGCTGGCCTGCTCCAGCCGGTCTCCGAAGGCTTGCAGGTCGGCCAGTCCGTCCAGCTCCCCCCGCTTCCGCAGGGCCCCGGCCCAGGCAAAGATGGTGGCCATGGGGTCGGTGGAGGTCTTTTCCCCCTGCTGGCGGCGGTACCAGTGGCGGGTGACGGTGCCGTGGGCGGCCTCGTAGACATACCGCCCAGACGGGGAAATCAGCACGCTGCTCATCAGGGCCAAGGCCCCGAAGGCCGCGCCGATCATGTCGCTCATCACGTCCCCATCATAGTTTTTCAGCGCCCAGACGAAGCCCCCCTGGGAGCGCATACAGCGGGCCACCGCGTCGTCTATCAGGGTATAGAAATAGGTGATGCCCGCCCCGGCAAAGCGGTCTTTATATTCCCCGTCGTACACCTCCTGGAAGATGTCCCGGAAGCGGCCATCGTAGGTCTGGGAAATGGTATCCTTGCAGGAAAACCACAAGTCCTGGCCCTTGTCCAGGGCGCAGACAAAGCAGCTTCTGGCGAAGGAACGGATGCTGTCGTCCGTGTTGTACATCCCCATCACCACGCCGGGGCCTTTGAAATCGAAAATGGTCTTGTCCGCGCCGCTGCCTGTCAGCTTCACCGCGCCAGGGCCGGGAACCCGGTACTCCGTACCTTTATATAAATCCCCATAGCTGTGCCGGGCAATGGTGATCGGCTCCTTCCAGCAGGACACCAGGGGTACGGCCCCCGGCAGCAGGATAGGGGCGCGGAAGGTGGTGCCGTCCAGGTAGGCCCGGATGGTGCCGTTGGGGCTGGGATACATCCGGGAGAGGTGGTATTCCTCCATCCGCCTGGCGTTGGGGGTGATGGTGGCGCACTTCACGCCCACGCCCCATTTTTCCACCGCCCTGGCCGCCTCCATGGTCACGCCGTCGTCCGTCCGCTCCCGCTCCGGCAGGCCCAGGTCGTAATACTCCGTTTTCAGATCCACGAAGGGAGCGATAAGCTCCTCTTTGATCTGCGCCCACATCAGGCGGGTCATCTCGTCCCCGTCCATCTCCACGATGGGGGTCTGCATGGTAATCTTTTCAGCCATTTTGCCCCTCCTTACGCAGCCGGTACCAGTTCATCAGGCACCCGGCCAGCAGAATCTCCCGCTCCTTGGGGGAGAGAGTTCCCAGGCCCAGGGTAATTTCCCGGCCCCGGAAAAGGCCCGTCACCTGCTCCGCCCCGGAGGCGACGGCCTCCCGTATGCCGGGAACGGTGAGAACCTCCCCCGGCTCGGCCTCAAAGGGGCCGTCATACAGGAAGGGCAGGATGCCCCAGTTTATCAGGTTCGAGCGATAGCGCTTGGTGGCGTATTCTTTGGCCACGTTGACCGCGCCCCCCAGCACCCGCTGACAGGAGGCGGCCTGCTCCCGGGCCGAGCCGTCCCCCGGCTTCACGGCGTATATGGCGCTGGCCTTCCCCTGGGCCTGCAAGGTCTGGCAGCGGGACACATACTCCGGCACCCGGCGGGACAGGGCGAAGGAGGCCAGCTTGATAGGGTCGGAGCGATAGCCGGAGGTCTCCCCGGAGGGGATCAGCTCGTCTGTGGTGGTGACAGGGTCCTGAATCACCGCCGTGAAGGTGACTTCCAAGCCCTCCGGCATGGGCGGGATCTCTGGCCAGGGGCGGATGCCTGGGCCATAGCGCAGCTCCTCCCCAGGCTGAGGGTTTCCGAAGCCGTGATACACCCGGCTGGCATAGGGGGCGGGGTCGTAGCAGTCCTCCACCACCGGGGGTTCATAGTCAATCTCTGTAGCCGGGGTGATGATGCCGCCGTTGGCGGCGGTGGCGGCAATGGAGCGGGCGTCCATCAAAATCACCTCCGCCCGCTGGCCCTGGCCGGGCTGGCTCCCCTCCCGGTTGGGGAAGTTCCGGGTGGTATGGCGCAGGCTGACGCTGTCGTTGGCCGGAACGTCCCCCGCCCCGAAGCACGGCCCGCAGAAGCAGGGCTTCAGCACCGCCCCGGCCTCCAAAAGGGCCTGCACGGAGCCGTTTTGGATGGCCGCCATATTCACCGGCACGCTGGCGGGATAGACGGACAGGTCAAAGTACCCGTTCCCGGTCTGGCGGCCCTTCAAAATGGCGGCGGCCTCCGCGATATTCTCCAATAATCCCCCGGCGCAGCCCGCAATGATGCCCTGGCCCGCCCGGCGGCCCGCGATCTCTGACACCGGCACCGCCTTGGAGGGGTGAAAGGGCATGGCCGCCATCGGCACCACGGCGGACAGATCCAGCTCCACCATGCCGTCGTACAAGGCCCCATCCGCCGGGGCCATGGGGCGGTACGCCTCCCCCCTGCCCCGGAGGGTCAGCCAGGCTTGGGTCTTTTCGTCCGTCTGCCACAGGCTGGAAAGGCAGGCGGTCTCTGTGGTCATTACGTCCACCCCCATGCGCCAGTCCATGGAAAGGCCCCCGATCCCGGGGCCTGCAAATTCCAGCACAGCGTTTTTCACAAAGCCGTTGGGGAACACCGCCCCGCAAAGGGCCAGGGCCGCGTCGTGAGGCCCCACCCCCTGCCGGGGTTTCCCTGTCACATAGACCAGTATCACCTTATGCTCCGGCACCTCATAGGTATCGCCCAGAAGCTGCTTCACAAGCTCCGGGCCGCCCTCGCCAATGCCCATGGTACCCAGCGCGCCGTAGCGGGTGTGGCTGTCGGAGCCAAGGATCATGCCTCCGCAGCGGGCCAGGGCCTCCCTGGCGTACTGATGGATTACCGCCATGTTGGCCGGGACGTACTCCCCGCCGAATTTTTTCGCGGCGGACAGGCCGAACACATGGTCGTCCGCGTTGATGGTTCCCCCCACGGCGCAGAGACTGTTGTGGCAGTTCGTCAGCACATAGGGGATATGAAACCGCTCCAGGCCGGAGGCCAGGGCCGTCTGTATCACGCCCACATAGGTTATGTCGTGGCTTATAAGCCCGTCAAAGCGCACCTGCCGCCCTCCGTGGGCGGCCAGCACCCCGGCGGACATGGTTTTGCCCTTATCCCCGGCAGGCGAAGGCTCCGTCGGCGCTCCCTTTTGCCACATGACCGGCTTATCTGTCAGCTTTATCATGCTCTCATCCCCCTGTTTGCCTTTATTCTCCGCCTATTATACAACGTCCCGCCCCGGTTCGTAAACAGTTTTTCTACTGTGAAACATTACAAAAAATACATACTATTTGGCGCTCATATTGTGATAAATTGCAAAACCGCCTCACAAACCCCGCGTTTTTCCGGCTTTCAAAGTAATTTTTGAATTTTTTGAAATTAAAACTTGCAAAATCAAAAATAAGGGCCTATAATAGAGGCATGATTCGGGAAAGGGGAAGAGGAATCCTATGGAAGCTCAGGAACACATACTCACCAAATATATGCCCGCCCTGTGCGCCGACGCGGCGGACAGGTACGCCATCGACCCGGCCTACTTCGCCCGCGTCCACCGGGGCCTGCGGAACGACGACGGCACCGGCGTAATGATCGGCGCCACCCGCATTGGCAGCGTCCGAGGCTATACCATGGACGAGGGCGAGCGGATTCCCATGGACGGCCAGCTCTACTATCGGGGCATATCCGTTTCAGACCTGGTGCAGAGCCATTGGGAGAACGACACCTTCGGCTATGAGGAG